>JALOKS010000284.1 GCA_025456385.1 Thermoanaerobaculales bacterium
TCATCCTGAGCAGCGTTACGCCGCTTCGCAGCGGTAACAGATGCTATGACAACACCTTGCGGTTCATGTCATTGGGAGCGAGGCGACCGCAGGTCGCCGAGTCGAAGGATCCCGAGCCGATTGGAGCGCACGGCTTGGTCGGGCTTGCGATCCGGCTTCACGAGATCCTTCGACTCCGCGACCCTGCGGGCCGCTCCGCTCAGGATGACAGTCATGGGGGCGACCCTGCGAGTCTCGGCTCCACGCAGGATGACAGTCATGGGGGCGTCCCGCGGGTCTCGGCTCCGCTCGGGACAGAGGATGTTTGCCGTCAGCTGTTCTCCGCTCGCTCAAAATGACAAAGCAGCGCGGCCGCGAAGGCCGCGCAACCAACACGGACCTGAAGCGGTGGTGGTGCGGGCGTCCCGCCCATCCGCACGAGGGCGTCGAAATCGAGGGCGATCGGGCGAGCCGTCCGCACGTCGTCGCTCTCGACGACCTTGATCGCGGCCAGGGAACCGCTGCGGCCGGAGTCGAAGGCCTCGCAGAAGATCCTCGGCAACCCGGCGGCGGCGCAGAGCGTGTCGTACAGCGCGCTCAGGCGCGAGTGGTTGCAACGATGAACCGCCAGGTCCACCATTCCGTCACCCACTCAGCCCCGTCAGGGACCTCGGCTGCCCCGCGTCCTCGTCGCATCGAGGTGCCACGCAGCGCTTTGAGGCACTGCTTCGCGGACCTGTCATGGCGAGCTCGGGTGATCGTGGCGCAGGTCGGTTCGCCTCTCGTGCGGGACGGCCGCGGCACAGGCGCAGCCAGGACACGGGCTTCCCCCTGACGATGCCTGATCGAGTTCCCAGCCGAGGGCCTCAACGCAGCCCAGCCAGCACCTGGCGCGGCGTGATCACGTACGTACTCGGAAGGTCTTGCGGCACCTCACGCAGCCAGAGCCTCGGCACAACCTCCCGCTCCCGGGCAAACGGCAAACGATCGATCTTCCGCCGCAGGTCCTCGAGCAGCTGCGCGCCCGAGTGCGATGCAGCCCACTTGACCTCGCCGACCAGGAGCCGTCCTCCATCCGCGCTCTCGGCGACGACGTCGACCTCGAGTTGGGTGCGGTCGTGGCCCGCACCCCACCAGCGGCTCGCCGCACCCCATCTGCCGCCTGCCGTGCGCAGGTGGGGCACCGAGGCCCGCGCGAGATCCTCCCACACGCTCGCCACGTGGTGCGCCATGCCCGCCCTGACATCATGCTCGACCGCTGCGACCCGACGAGCCGCCAGCCTCGACCGATTCGGCTCGACAAACCGGAACCAGAACCGGAGGAAGGGGTCTGCAATGCGGTACAAGGAGCGCCGGCTGCTTCGCACCGACTCGCCGAACGGTACCTCACGGATCACGAGACCCATCTCCATCAGCCTCTGCAGCGGCCTACCGAGCGAGGTCGCGGGCTTCTCCATCCGGCCGGCAATCTCCGACACCCGATGGCACCCACGGCCGATGAGGCTCAGAATGGATGCCGCCTGCACGGTGTCGCGGAGGTCATCCAGCAGCAAGCTGGCGGGCTCGTCGTGAAGCACACCGAGGGGGTCCAGGACAAGCTCGCGCATGGCCGAACCGAGGTCGGCGAAATCTGCAGCTAGCTCCCAATAACGCGGTACCCCGCCCCAGACCGAAAGGGCGACAACCGCATCCGCAGCCTCTCCGATCTCCAGCGCCTCCTCGATCCATCCGGCCGGCAGGGGAGCGATGTCGAGGATCTCGGTCGCCCGTCCATACAGGGGGGCGGAACGATCGAGGACGAGACCCTGCATCATGCGTTGCGACGATCCGGCCACCAGCAGATGAACGCCGCGGTGCGAGTCCCGGTCGATATGCTTCTGCAGCAGGCTGGGCAGCTCGGGCGACCTGGCGACCAGCGACGGCAGCTCGTCGACGACCAAGACCGCTCCCGACGGCGCCTCCCGCCACCACCGGGCGAGCAGCCCCTCCCAGTCGGGATAGGCCACGTCACCGAAGCCCTCGAGCAGACGGCCGATCTCCCCCGCGAGACTCGCCCGCTGCAGCGCCGCCTCGCGGTCGTCGCCGACGTAGAACACCGAGCTCCGCGCTGGCATGATCTCGCGCAGGATCCGCGACTTTCCGCACCGCCTGCGCCCGTAGAGAACCCCCAGCGATCCCTCATCGCGGCGGAGCAGGCGCCGCAGCCTTCGCACTTCCTCTCGGCGATCCAGAAACGGCAGTTTCATAAATTATGTTTCTCCTACATTATGTCTGAGAAGCATAACATGACGTCAAAACAGTACCACGTATCCAAGAGTTGCGTCGTGACGGATCGGTGCTCGCAGGCGGACAGTGGGGCGCTTCAAAAGGGACGCGCCTTGACTTCCGTGCGCGCGCCGTAGACATTCGGGCTCGGAGAACCCGGACGGAGGGCACACCAGCTCGTCACAGTGGGCGGCACGGCCGACCAACCACAGGCTCGTCTCCATAAACGCCGAGGAGGCCCATGATGTCGAAGATCACCAGACTGCTCGCGGCCGCTCTCCTGTGGGCGATCGCCGTCAGCCCTGCCATGGCGGGCCCGGACGAGCGCCCGGCAGGCGCGCCGGACGGCGCCGTCGTCACGACGCCGGAGCCGGAGACCTTCACCTCGGAGCACCAGCTCACCATCGGCGGCCGCACCATCCGCTACACCGCCACCGCCGGCACGATGCGGATGAAGAACGACAAGGGCGAGCCCGTCGCCCTCTTCGGCTACACCGCCTACGTCGAAAAGGGCGCCGACCCGGCCGTGCGCCCGGTGCTCTTCGCCTACAACGGCGGGCCCGGCTCGGCCTCGATCTGGCTCCACATGGGCATCCTCGGCCCGCAGCGCGTAGTCCTCGACGACAAAACCTTCGCCGACCCCGCGCGCTTCCGGCGCACGGCCAACGAGCACAGCATCCTCGACGAGGCGGACCTGGTGATGATCGACCCGGTCGGCACCGGCTACTCCAAACCGGTCGGCAAGGGCGAGGGCAAGGACTTCTGGGGCGTCGACCAGGACATCGCCTCCGTGTCAGCCTTCATCGCCCGCTACGTCACCGAGAACAACCGCTGGCTCTCGCCCAAGTACCTGCTCGGCGAGAGCTACGGCGGCATGCGCAGCGGCGGCGTCGCCTACCGCCTGCTCACGAAGCACGACCTCGCGCTCGCCGGCGTCATCCTGGTCTCGCCCTACCTCGACTTCGCGGCCGGCAGCGCGGGCGTCGGCATCGACCTCCCGCACGTGCTCTTCTTCACCGGATTCGCGGCCGCCGCCTGGTACCACGAGCTCGTGCCCGAGCGGCCTGCCGAGCTGCGCGCCTTCCTCGCCGAGGCGGAGCGCTTCGCCGAGACCGTCTACGCCCCGGCCCTCTTCAAGGGCAGCCGCCTCACCGCTGCCGAGCGGCGCGAGCTGCTCGCCGGCATGGCCCGCTTCACCGGCCTCTCCGAGGACTACTGGGACCGCGCCGACCTGCGCATCGACGAGAGCCAGTTCGCGCAGGAGCTGCTGCGCCACCGCAGAGAGGCCTCCGGCCGCGCCGACTCCCGCTTCACCGGCGCCGGCCTCAACCACCTCGCCGAGCGTTTCAGCTACGACCCCTTCGCAGCCGCCGTGAGCCCCGCCTTCGCCGCCGCCTTCCACGACTACTACCGCACCGAGCTCGGCGTCGACATCGACCGCGACTACGTCTTCTCCGGCGAGCTCTGGAAGGAGTGGGACGAGTCGCACACGTCGCCCCGAACCCCGCAGTGGTACAGCAAGCTGCCGATCGCGAACACCGCCGTCGACCTCAGCTACGCCTTGGTCCAGAACCCGAAAATGAGGGTCCTCGTCCAGCAGGGCTACTTCGACCTCGCGACCCCCTACGGCGTCACCGACTACGTGCTGAACCACATGCAGCTCCCGCCCGAGCTGCGGGACAACATCACCGTCGCGCACTACGAGGCCGGCCACATGATGTACGTCCACCCGCCCTCGATGGCGAAGTTCAAGCAGGACCTGGCCGCCTTCATCGAGTGA
>JALOKS010000285.1 GCA_025456385.1 Thermoanaerobaculales bacterium
TCGCCGAGGTCGCGCGCACCGAGGCGCCCGGGCTTTGGGAGCGCTTCCGCGCGCTCGGCGACTCCCCCCTGGAGTGGCTGCCCGAGTAGGTCGTTTCACGTTCGAACGTTAAACGTTCGAACGGCTTCAGACGCCGAAGCGCTCCCGGAGCCCGTCGGCAAGGCGCTCGAGCCCGGCCTCGAGGTGGGCGGTGGCGCCGCCGATGCCGAGCCGGAGGTAGCCATCCATGCCGAAGACGTCGCCCGCGAGCACGAAGACCGAGCGCGTGGTCCGCAGCCAGTCGCTGAGCTCGGTCGAGTTGACCGGGAGGGCGTAGCGCAGGAAGGCCATGGCGCCGGCGCGCGGGGGCACCGAGTGGAAGGTCGATCCGTAGCCCTCGAGCCAGCGCCGGAGCAGCCCGAGGTTGGCGGCGAGCAGGGCGCGGTTGCGCGCCAGGATCCGCGGCCGCTGCTCCGGGCCGAGAGCGATCGCGGCGATGCGGTTGCTCAGGATGCCGGCGGTGATCGAGGTGTAGTCGTGGTAGGCCCAGGTGTCGGCGATCAGGGCCGTCGGCCCGACCAGCCAGCCGACGCGCAGGCCGGGCAGGGCGTAGGCCTTCGACAGCCCGCCCGCCGCCAGCACCCGCTCGCCGAGGCCGATGAAGCTCGGGGTCTCCTCGCTCGCGAGCTCCGCGCCGCGGTAGACCTCGTCGGCGTAGACCCAGGCGCCGACCCGCTCCGCGATGGCAACGATCTCCCCCATCGCGTCGCGGCTCAGGACCGCGCCGGTGGGGTTCGAGGGGTTGCAGACCGCGATCATCCTGGTGCGCGGACCGACCAGGCTCCGCAGCTCGTCGAGGTCCGGTGCCCAGGCGTTCTCCTCCCGCAGATGGAACGCGTGCGGGCGCGCGCCGAGCTCCTCGACCACGCCCCAGATCTGCATGTAGTTGGGGACCATCATCACGACCTCGTCGCCGGGCTCGAGGAGGGTGTGGCAGGCGATGTAGTTCGCCTCCGCGGAGCCGTTGGTCACCAGCACGTTGGCGGCCGACGGCCCGCGGTAGAGGGCGGCGATGCGCTCGCGCAGCGGCAGGCTGCCGTTGGTCTGGCCGTAGCCGACCGCGGTCGCGGCGAGCTCGGCGAGCTGCGCCGGCGACAGGACCTCGTCGAGCCGCAAGGGGTGGAAGCCGCTCTCGGTCAGGTTGTGCTCGACCGTGTTCTCGTAGAGGGACTGCACGCGCTCGAGCTCGAAGATCGGAATCCTCATCTCACCTCCCCCGCTTCCGCACCATCGGCGGCACCGCCGAGCCGCTGCAGGGCCGCGCGGTCGATGGCGCCGCCGGACAGCACCAGCACCACCCGCCGCCCCCGGAACCGCTCCCGCTGGTCGAGCAGCGCCGCCACCGTCATCGCCGCCGCGCCTTCGACGATCAGGTCCTCCTGCTCGTGCACGAGGCGGATCGCGGCCGCGATCTCGTCCTCGCCGACCAGGATCCAGTCGTCGACGAGGTCCCGGCAGAGCTCGAAGGTGATGCTGCCCGGCTCGACGCCGCCGGCGGTCGCATCCGACATGGTCGGCCGGCTCGGCAGCTCGAGCAGGCGGCCCGCCGCGACCGAGCGCGCCATGACGCAGGAGGCGCGCGGCTGGCAGCCGACGACCCTGACCTCGGGGCGGGCCGCCTTCAGGCAGGCCGCCATGCCGCCGATCAGGCCGCCCCCGCCCACCGGCACCAGCACGTCGTCGAAGCCCGGCAGCTGCTCGAGGAGCTCGGCGGCCACCGTCCCCTGCCCTTCGACCACGCGCGCGTCGTTGTAGGGCGAGATCCACACCGCGTCGTGGTCCCGCGCCCAGGTCGCGGCGGCGAGCTCCGTCTCGACGCAGTCCTCGCCGACCAGCTCGAGCGGCAGACCGGTGGCGCGCACGCGGCTCAGCTTCGCGTCGGTCGCCGTGCGCGGCATGTACAGCCGGCCTCCGAGTCCGAGCTTCGACACGGCGTATGCGAAGGCGGCGCCGTGGTTTCCGGTCGACGCCGCGACCAGCGTCCGGCCGGCCGCGGAAGGGCCGAGCGAAAGGATCGCGTTCATGACCCCGCGGAGCTTGAAGGATCCGGTCTCCTGCAGGCTCTCGAGCTTGAGGTGGACCTCGCAGCCGGCGAGCCGGCCCAGGTTCTCGGAGACCCGGCACGGCGTTCGGCGGACGTGGGACGCGATCCGCTCGCGCGCCGCCTCGATTCCCTCGCGGCGGACCTCGCCGTCCTCGGTGACACGGAGTACCGTCATGGCGGGACTACCCTAGCGCACCCGGCGACGGAAGGCGACGCGAGGCGGGCCCGGGCGAGACCCGCCGGCAGGGTGGGAGCGGGCCGCCGGTCGGCCCGACGGCACGCGCTCCCGGCTTCGGATTCGTTCAGTCGACCAGGTTCTTGAGGACACCGCCCAGGCGCTGCCACTGGTCCTTGGCCCAGTCGGCAGCGGCCTGCACCTTCTCGCCCACCTTGACCACCTTGTAGCTCGCGTCGACGCGGCTCCAGTCGACCACGTTCCACCACGCCGCGATGTAGTCGGGGCGGCGGTTCTGGTAGTTGAGGTAGTAGGCGTGCTCCCAGACGTCGAGGCCGAGGATCGGGATGCCCGCGCCGCTCGAGACGGGGTTGTCCTGATTCGGGGTCTTGGTCACGAGGAGCGTGCCGTCGGCGCCGACGCAGAGCCAGGCCCAGCCGCTGCCGAAGACGGTCGTCGCCGCGGCGGAGAACTCCTTCTGGAAGCCCTCGAAGGAGCCGAAGGCGGCGTCGATCGCCCCGGCGAGCGAGCCGGAGGGCCGGCCGCCGCCCCGCGGGCCCATGACGGTCCAGAACAGGCTGTGGTTGACGTGGCCGCCGCCGTTGTTGCGCACCGCGGTGCGGATCGACTCCGGCAGGGCCTCGAGGTCGAGGATCAGCTCGATGGCGGTCTTGCCCTTGAGCTCGTCCCGCCCCTCGATGGCGGCGTTGAGGTTGTTGATGTAGGCCTGATGGTGCTTGCCGTGATGGATCTCCATGGTGCGCGCGTCGATGTGCGGCTCCAGGGCCTTGGGGTCGTAGGGCAGCTCGGGCAGTTTGAAGCTCATCTCACTCCTCCTCGGGGGGTTTGTTGTTGGTCGCGGCGACTCGCAATCATGAGTCGCAGTCGCTGTTGTCTGCAACACCCAGGCGCCGCCGTCGATTCCGCGTCCTGGGGTCTCAGCCTTCCGCGGCGAGCTCCGCAGCCAGCGCCCGCGTCAGGTACTGCGCCTGCTCGAGGCTGTTGTAGAGCTGGGCGGAGATCCGGAGCAGGCGCCGCGGCGCGCCCGGCCACGGGATCACCGGCACCTCGATGCGGTGCTCCCGGTACAACGCCGCCTGCAGCGGGCTGCGCGAGAAGGCATCGACCGGCCCGGCCAGCCGGGCGTCCGGCAGCGGCACCGCGGCCATGCTGCCGATCATGTCCTCCGGGCACGGCGGATCGACACCGAGGCTCGCGCAGAGGGCGCGGCGCGCGGCGAGGGCGAGCTCGCGGTTGCGCCGCTGCAGCTCCGGCCAGCCGCCGGGCAGCATCCGTTCCATCGTGCTCAAAGCCGCCGGCACCGCGAGCCAGGCGCTCGGGTCGCGGGTGCCCGTCCAGTCGTGCTCGAGGTGGAAGCGGGAACGCGCGCCCTCGAGGGCGTTGGCGCCGTGGCTGATGACGAGCGGCCGCACCTGGTCGCGGCGGTCCTCCCGCACGTGCAGGAAGGCGGCGCCCTTCGGCGCGCACAGCCACTTGTGGCAGTTCCCGGTGTAGTACGCGGCGCCGAGGGCGTCGAGGGCGAGAGGCACCATCCCGGGGGCGTGGGCGCCGTCCACCAGCACGTCGACACCGGCGCCCTGCGCCTCGCGGACCAGGCTCGCGACCGGCATCACGAGCGCGGTCTGGCTGGTGACGTGGTCGACCAGGAGCAGCCGGGTGCGCGAGCTCACCCGGTCGAGCACGCGGTCGACGACCTCGTCGCCCGAGGCGACCGGGAAGGGCACCCGTGCGACCTTGACGAC
>JALOKS010000046.1 GCA_025456385.1 Thermoanaerobaculales bacterium
GACCAGCGTCTGAACGTGGTGGTGGTGATCGACAACACGAGCATCCGGCCCACCAGCCGCAACCGGGTCGTCGGCACGCTCAAGGAGATTCTCGCGGCCAGTCTCGGCCCCGAGGACAGAGTGATCGTCGCCACCCAGGGGCCGGGGCTCGCGGTCCGCCACGGGTTCGCGGATCCCGTGGAGGAGCTCGGCGCGGTGCTCGACACCGTCGCCGGCGAGATCGCGAGCACCGCCCAGTTCGAGTCCGAGCGGCTGGCGATCATCTCCGAGCTCAAGCGGGCTCCGGCCATGACTCCCGGCGGCGGCGAGCAGGGCGTGGCCGGATCGCCCCTCGTCCGCGATGACGTCGTCAACGCCGCTCGGTCGGTCCTCGAGCGCATCCACTCGTACCAGCAGTGGCGCTACGACGTCACGCGCCAGGCCGCGGCCGACCTGGGCGTCTTCATGGATGCGCTCGCCGGCCTCCCCGGCCGCAAGGCGCTCCTCTTCGTCGGCGAGGGTACGCCGTTCCGGGTCGCCGAGACCCTCTACCAGGCGTGGGACGAGAAGTACCAGTTCACCTGGATCGGGATGGCCGACCCTCCGAGCGACCTCGCGACCCTGTCGGCGCCGCTCGAGGCCAACCGGCGCAACCTGCAGCGGGTCTACGAGGCCGTCGCCGCCCGAGCCGCGGCGAGCCGCATCACCTTCTACGCGATCGATGCCGGTCAGGAGCTGACGACCTCGCAGTCGAGCGCGGAGCACCCCGGTTACTCGGGGGCATCCCTGCACGAAACAGCGCGGCTCCTCCATCAGCAGCAGAGCCTGCAGCTGCTGGCGGCAGAGAGCGGCGGGCGGCACTTCACCAACCTCGAGAACGTCGGCCTCGTGGTGGGCAGCCTGGCCGAGGACTTCGCCCACTACTACTCGCTGGGCTTCGCGCCACCGGGCGCACCCGACGGCGAGTACCGGCCGCTCGAGGTGCGGGTGCGCCGGCCGGGCCTCACGGTGCGCCACCGCTCGGGCTTCCGGGACAAGACCCTCGGCGACCTCATGGCCGATCGGCTGCAGTCGGCTCTGACCCTCGACGTGGCCGAGAACCCTCTCGGCGTCAGGGTCGAGCCCCTGGAGTCCGACCGGGTGAAGCGGGGGCAGTACCGGCTGCGCCTCCTGGCCAGAGTCCCGATCGCCGGCCTGTTGCTGGTGCCCCAGGCGGGCGAGCACCTCGGGCGCATCTCCGCCTGGGTCGCCGTTGCCGATGAGTTCGGCGGCACCTCCGAGGTGCACGGACGGCGCCTGCCGGTCCGCATCCCCGACGAGCAGCTGGCGACGGCCCTGGAGCAGGACGTGGGCTATGCGCTCGAAATCCTCGTGGGGGGCGGACGCCAGCGGGTCGCGGTGCTGGTGCGCGACGAGATCGCCCTCATCACCTCAACCGTCACTCTCGAGGTCCTCGACGGGAAAGCCGTCGCGCTCGCGCGGCTCGAGGATGAGGCGGCCGCGGCGGTAGTCGAGGATCGCGCGGAAGCGGCCGAGGAGGCCGTTGCCGAGGATGCCGTTCACACGGCGGAAGCTGCGCGTCGCCGCGACGCTGTGGGCGTGCAGGAAGGCCGCGGGGACCCGTGACAGGCTGAGCGTCCCGAGCTCGATGCCGGCGACCGGAGCGAGCTTCGCGTCGGCCTCGCCGCCGACGCCCCGTGCGGTGACCGCGATGTGGGCCTCGGGAACCTGGAGATGGCGGTGGGAGCCGCGGATCAGCAGTAGGTGGTTCTCGGTGCCGGTGTCGACCAAGAGCTTCGCCTTGAGGGAGCGTCCGTCGACGGTGGTGATGCGGGCGGTGACGAAGGGCCGCCGCCGATCGATGACGAGCGGGACCACGTAGCCGCGTCCCCGGTAGATGAAGCTGGCCGTCTCGTGGAGGATCACCGTCCCGCGCTGCGGGTCGATGTCGACGACGAAGTGCTCGAAGAGCTCGCTGCCGAGCAATCCGGAGAAAGGCGGGCTCGGAGCCGCGGCGGGTCCGGCGCCGAGGTCGTGGACGGCGAGGCCGGTGCGGAACAGGACACCGCCGGCAGCCCGCAGGGGCACATCGGGCGCGATCAGCACCGGCAGGCGGACACCGCCCATGCCGGTGCCCCAGCCCGCCGGCCGGGTGTGGAGCCCGAGCGCCTGCGCCAGGGTGGGGTCGGTGAGGGCGGTCAGCTCGCTCCCGGAGTCGATGACGAAGTCGAGCGGCGGCGAGCCACCGATCGCGATCGGCACCGTCGGCAGTCCGCGGGCAGGTGTCAGCGGCAGCTCGAAGGAGCAGGGGGAAACCGCAGTCTGGTCGGCGGCGAGCCCGCCCGCAGGGGCGAGGGCGAGCTGGGCGGCGGCGAGGGCGAAGGCCCGTTTCAGGTGCCGCATCTGAATCACCGAGGCAGTGTACGCGATGGCGGGCGGCCCTGGATTTGCGGCTGCCGGGAGCCGGCGACCTGCCGCCGGCGGAAGGGTCTACAATCACCGTGATGGCCGGCGACGAGCTGCGGGCGACGAAGCACTTCCGGGCCTGCAACCTGTGCGAAGCGATCTGCGGCCTCGCGATCGAGGTCCGGGGCCGCGAGATCCTCGCCATCCGCGGCGATCGCGACGACCCCTTCAGCCGCGGCCACGTCTGCCCCAAAGCCGTGGCTCTCCAGGATCTGCACAACGACCCGGACCGGTTGCGGCAACCCCTGCGCCGGGAGGACGGTGCGTGGCGGACCGTCTCCTGGGAGGAGGCCCTCGACGACGCGGCGCGGCGGATCCGCTCGGTGCAGGACCGGCACGGCCGCGACGCGGTCGCGGTCTACCTCGGCAACCCGACGGTCCACAGCTGGGGCGCGCTGCTCTTCGCTCCGGCCCTGATCCGCTGCCTGCAGCCCGCGGCCACCTTCTCCGCCACCTCGGTCGACCAGCTGCCGCACCACGTGGCGGCGCTCCTGATGTTCGGCCACAAGCTGCTGCTGCCGGTGCCCGACATCGACCGCACGCGGCACCTGCTGATGCTCGGTGCCAACCCCCTGGTCTCCAACGGCAGCATGATGACCGCCCCGGGCGTCGGGCGGCGCCTCGCCGAGCTGCGGGCCCGCGGCGGCACGCTGGTGGTGGTCGACCCGCGCCGCACCGAGACCGCGGCGCAGGCCGACCGCCATCACTTCATCCGTCCGGGCACCGATGCGCTGCTCCTCGCGGCGCTGCTGCGTACGATTCTCGACGAGAAGCTCGCGCGGCCGGGGCGACTCGCGGCCTGGTGCGATGGCCTCGATGAGCTGCCCGGGCTCCTCGCCGACTTCGAGCCGCGGCGCGTAGCTGCGGCGACCGGCATCCCGGCCGAGGACATCGTCGCCATGGCGCGGAGCTTCGCGGCCGCGCCGGCCGCTGTCTGCTACGGCCGGATGGGTGTCTCGACCCAGAGCTTCGGCAGCCTCTGCCAGTGGCTGATCAACCTCCTCAACCTGGTCACCGGCAACCTCGATCGGCCGGGCGGTGCGATGTTCACGGCGCCGGCGGTGGACCTCGTGGCGCGCACCGGCGCCGGGCGGCTCGGTGGGCGGCGGAGCCGCACCCGCGGCCTGCCCGCCTTCGGCGGCGAGCTGCCGGTGGCGGCGCTGGCCGAGGAGATCCTCGGCGAGGGGCCGGGAAGGATCCGGGCGCTCATCACCGTGGCGGGCAACCCGGTGCTGTCGACGCCCAACGGGCCCGCCCTCGAGCGCGCGCTCGAGAGCCTCGAGCTCCTGGTCGCGGTCGATCCCTACCTCAACGAGACCACCCGCCACGCGGACCTCGTCCTGCCGCCGACCTCGGCGCTCGAGCGCGACCAGTACGACCTCGTCTTCAACCTGCTCGCGGTGCGCAACGTGGCGCGCTACTCGCCCGCCCTGTTCGAGCCTGGACCCGAGCAGCGGCACGACTGGCAGATCCTCGAGGGCCTCCGGTGCCGTCTCGACCGGGGCACGGTCGGTGAGCGCTGGCGGCGCTGGCTGAGCGCCCGCCTGGGCCCTCGGCGGCTCCTCGACCTCGGCCTCCGGAGCGGCCCCTACGGCTCTGGCCTGCGGCCCTTCGGCCGCGGCCTCGATCTCGCCGCGCTCGGGCGCGCGCCGCACGGCCTCGACCTCGGGCCGCTCGAGCCCTGCCTGCCCGGCCGACTGCGCACCCACGATCAACGCATCGCCGCGGCCCCTGCGCCCCTGGTCGCCGACCTGCCGCGCCTCGAGCGCGCGCTCGAGGAGCTGCCGCCGGAGGGCTCGCTGACGCTCATCGGCCGCCGCCACCTGCGCTCCAACAACTCGTGGATGCACAACAGCGCCCGTCTGATGGGCGGCCGCGAGCGCTGCGTGCTCTTGATGAACCCGACGGACGCGGCCCGTCTCGGCCTCGCCGCCGGAAGCCGGGTGGCGGTCGTCTCGCGGGTCGGCCGGATCGAGGTGCCGCTCGAGCCGAGCGACGAGGTGATGCCCGGCGTCGTCAGCCTGCCGCACGGCTGGGGGCACCACCGGCCCGGGACTCGTCTGACCGTGGCCGAGGCCCACGCGGGAGCCAGCGCCAACGACCTCACCGACGAGCAGGCGGTCGACCCGGTGTGCGGCAATGCCGTTCTCAACGGCGTCCCGGTGCGCGTCGAGGCGGTGGCGGACGCGCGCGCTGTCAGCCCTGGGCGTACATCTCGTCGATGAGCCCGGCGAAGCGGGCGAGCAGGACGCGGCGCTTGAGTTTGAGGGTCGGCGTGAGCTCGCCGGCCTCCTGCGTGAACTCCTCCGGGATCAGGCGGAACTCCCGCACCCGCTCGTAGCGCGAGAACGAGGCCATCGCGGCGTCGACGACGCCGCGGTAGTGCTCGCGGACCACCGGATCGGCGCACAGGCCCGGGAGGTCGCCCGGAAGGCCGCGCTCGGCGGCCCACGCCAGCAGCACCTCCGCCTGCGGCACGATGAGGGCGCTGATAAAGTGGCGCCGGTCGCCGACCACCATGGCCTGGGCGATGAAGGGGTCCGCCTTGAGGGCGTTCTCGAGTGGCTGCGGGGCGACGTTCTTGCCGCCGGCGGTGACGACGAGCTCCTTGATGCGGTCGGTGATGAAGAGGAAGCCGTCGGCGTCGAGGTGGCCGACGTCGCCGGTGTGCAGCCAGCCGTCGCCGTCGACGGCCTCGGCGGTGGCCGCCGGCTTGCGCCAGTACTCCTTCATCACGATGTCGCCGCGGACGCAGATCTCGCCGTCGGCCGCTATCGTGAGCTCGACACCGGGCCCGGGCTTGCCGACGCTGCCGAATCGGCAGTCGGCGCGCCGGTTGGCGGTCGCGGCGCCGGTGAGCTCGGTCATGCCCCAGGCCTCGATGATGCGGATGCCGATGGCGTCGAAGAACTCGGCGAGCCCCTTCGCGAGGGGGGCCCCGGTCGACACGTAGTAGCCGATGTTGCCGCCGGTCGCGGCGTGGATCTTCCGGAACACGAGAGCGGTCGCGAGCCGGTGCTGGAGCTCGAGGACGGCCCCGACGCCGCCCGCCGCCGCGGCCGCGTTGAATCGGCGGCCGACTCCGAGGGCCCAGGTGAAGAGCGCGCGGCGGGCCGCGGATCCCTGCTGGAGTCCGGCGTGGATGCGGCCGTGGATCTTCTCGTAGACGCGGGGCACGGCGACGATGTGGGTGGGGCGGACCTCGCGCAGGTTGTCGCCGAGGGTCTCGAAGCTCTCGGCGTAGGCGATGGTGAAGCCGTGGAGCAGCGCGAAGGTGTCGACCACGCGCTGCAGGATGTGGGAGAGGGGCAGGAAGGACAGCAGCGAGTCTCCCGGCCGGCCTTCGAAGAAGGGGAGGATGGCGTCGTACTCGGCGAGGAAGCCGCGGTGGGTGAGCACCACGCCCTTGGGGTCGCCGGTGGTGCCGGAGGTGTAGACGATGGTGACCACGTCCTCGGGGCGCGCCGCGCACGCCATGTCCTCGAACTCAGCGCGCGAGCGGCCCGCCCCGGCCGTCTTCAGGGTGTCGAGGCTGATGACCAGCTCGTCCTCGGGGAGGGCCTCCGGGTAGAGGACGACGACCTTCTCGAGCGAGGGCACCGACGCCCGGATCGCGAGGATCGTCCGCAGGTGCTCCATCGACGAGACGAAGACCGCGCGCACCTCGGCGTCGCGCAGGATGTAGGCGATCTGCGCTGGGATCAGGGTGGTGTAGAGAGGCACGGTGACGATGCCGGCCGCCATGGCGGCGACGTCCGAGGTCGCCCACTCGGGGCGATTCTCGGACAGGATGGCGATCCGGTCGCCGCGCGTGCAGCCGAGGCTCAGGAGGCCGAAAGCGGTCTGCGAGACCTGGTCGAGCGCCCACTCGAAGCTGTGCTCCTGCCAGGCCCCCCGACGTTTGACGGCAAAGGCGGCGTGCGGGCCGCGGTCTCGGACGATGTCGAGAAAGCGGGTGTTCAGGGTTGCCGTCATCGGATCTCTCCCGTCCCGGGCCGGCCGTCATTCTACGGCTGCCAGGGCCAGACAACAATGAGTTGAATTCTCAGTACTGCGGGCTCGGCGGGGCGGGTGGCGGCGGGCGAGAACCGGCGCTCGTTCGCGCCGTAGTACCCAGCGACGCCCTGGGCGGCGTCGCAGGCGGTTGCCGGAAGGACCAATGGACGCACCGGGCGCCGCGACCGCGAGCGGCGAAGGGACGGAGGATGCGTGGCAGTCGTGCCGGGGCGCCCCGGCCTCTGACGGAGCGCGAGCTCGAGCTCATCGAGGCGCTGCTCGGCGGCGCCGGGGCCGCCGGCGGCCGCTATCTCGGACAGCTGGCGCGGCTGCGGGTGGTCGGCGGCTGCGGCTGCGGCTGTCCGAGCATCGACCTCGGGGTCGAAGGCGGTGGCGACGGCGGTCCGGCGAGGCCGTTGGTGGTCGCTGACGCCGAGTCGCCCGAGGGGGAGCCCGTCGGCGTGATCCTGTGGGTGCGCGGCGGTGTCCTCAGCGGCCTCGAGGTTCACCCGTGGCGCCGCGCCGCCCAGGTACGCCTGCCGACCGCGACCACACTGAACGCCGTGCGGAAGGGCGGCTAGCGGCCGCCTCGCCGCTGGGCGCGGGGCCCGCAGGGATCAGTTGACGATGCCGGACTCGCCCAGGTTCTGCTCCGCGTACTCGAGGACCCGGTCGTAGTTCTCGTAGTCCTGGCAGTGGCGCTGGAGAAGGTGGAAGACGTCGGTCGCCTTGTCGACCTCGCCGACGTCGCCGAAGGCCACCATCAGCTGCTCCAGGGACTCGCAGTCGCAGCGCCGGATGAAGGCGGAAGCCTCGGCGAAGACCACGCTGTAGCCGCCTTGGTTGGTCCAGCTCAGGCACAGCGACAGGAAAGTGTAGATGTGGCCGATGTAGGTGTCGTCGTAGACCTCGTCCATGTACGGCAGGCAGCGCAGGAAGTAGGGGATCGCCTCGCCGTAGCGGCCGTCGTCGAAGAGGATGACCCCGAGCGTGTAGCACGACTGGCAGTAGACGCTGAGGACCTCGTCGAAGGTCTCGAGGTACACCTTGTACGAGGAGATCGACTCCTCGAGAACCGATCGCGCGCTGTCGATCTCCTCGAGATCGTAGTGGATCGTGCCGATCAGGCCGGAGAGGAAGTTCCGCCAGTTGACCTCCTTTTCGACGGCCAGCAGGGCCTGGAGATCGCTGATGTCGGAGTGATCAGCGGTGCGGTCGTCCATGCGTTCGATGGCGCGTTCGATGCCTGCAGCAACGCGCCCGCTGTCGTCGCTGCCGGTGTACCAGTCTGGGATCTGCATTCCTGTCCCTCTCCACCAAGCGCCGAGTGTAGCTCGATCGGCTGGCGATCTCCACCGCCGGTCCGGCTCCCGCGCCGGTGTCGGCCGCGAGACGGGCGGCGCGGCGGCCTGCGCTATAATCCCTCTCCAGAATGGGTTGCAAGAAGGGCCAGTCGACCGCCAAGCCGAAGTCCGGGCGCTACCGCTGCAAGGATTGTCAGGCCGTCGTCCGGAAGAAGGACGAGGTCTGCGATCCGAAGAAGATCAAGAAGGCGGAGTAGGCGCACCGGCGCAGCCGGCGTGCCGCATCTGAGCCTGCCCGCCGCATCGCGAGCAGGGCGGATAGGAAGAAAACGGCGCCCATGCCCCCGTATCGCCGACTGATTCGACCACCCTTCGGTATGGCATGGGCGCCTTGCGTGAATGCCCAGTATACGAAGCCCGGGTCGTTCCGCAAGAGTGTAATCGCGGCGATGTCCGGAGCTTTCTGAAGCTCGCTACGGAGACCTCGAAGCCTGCGCTCAGAAGCGCCAGGACGCGCCGCGAGCGGGCAGGTCCGTGGGCGCTGCAGATCGCGCCGCGCTATCATGGGGGCTCGTCGCCCCGGCACCGTGGGGCGCGCGGTGTCGGAGGCGCAACGCGATGGAGAACAACCACGTCGAGGTCCGCTACCGGGGCCGCGCGCACCGCGTCGAGGCCGGCATTCGGATCGGCGAATTCCTCCACAGCATCAACGGTGAAGTTCCCGATACGGTGCTGTCGGCGCTCGTCAACCGGCGCCAGGTGATGCTCGATTTTCCACTCCGCGGCGAGGTCGATCTCGAGCTCGTCAGCTACGGCGACCGCGAGGGCGAGGACGTCTACAAGCGCTCGGTCAACCTCATGTTCTTCGAGGCCTGCTGCGAGCTCTTTCCCGCCGCGAGACCCGTGATCGGTCAGTCTCTCGGGAACTGTTACCACTATCAGGTACGTGGGACGCACCCGCCGCTCGAGGAGATGGCGCCCGCCATCGAGGCCCGCATGCGCGCACTTCACCGGGAGGCCCGGCCTTTCGCGCGCAGCACGGTGACGATCGAGGAGGCGGAGCGGCATTTCACCAAACACGGATACGAGGACAAGCTCCTGCTGCTCGCGACCCGGCGCTCCTCGACCGTGCACACCATCAGCTGCGGCGCCTTCGTCGATCTCGCCTTCGGTCCCTGCGCCCCCCACACCGGGTGCTGCCCGACCTTCGGCGTGATGCCCTACGAGGACGGACTGATGCTGCGATTCCCGCGCCGCTCGGACCGCAGCCAGCTGCCGCGCTTCTCGCAGCGGCCGCTCCTCTTCAGGACCTCGGTCGAGACCCGGCGGTGGCAGGAGCTGCTCGGCGTGCAGAATGTCGGCCAGCTCAACCGGCTCTGCCTCGACGGCGATATCCGCCACATCGTGCGCATCGCCGAAGGCCTGCACGAGAAGAAGATCGCGCAGGTCGCCGACGAAATTCTGTCGCGGCAGCCTGCGGTGCGCCTGGTGACGATCGCCGGGCCGTCGTCCTCGGGCAAGACGACCTTCGCGAAGCGCCTCGGTATCCAGCTCCGGGTCAACGGTATCGAGATGGTGTCGCTGTCCCTCGACAACTACTATGTCGATCGCGAGCACACGCCGTGCGACGGCGACGGTCGCCCGGACTTCGAGTCGATCGAGGCGATCGACCTCGGTCTCTTCCACGCCCAGCTTGCCGAGCTGATGGACGGCCGTGAGGTGCTGACGCCCCGGTTCGACTTCCTCTCCGGCACCCGCAAGCCGGAGCGTGAGTGGGTCCCGATGCGGCTCGAGCGCAACCACGTGCTGGTTGTCGAGGGCATTCACGGTCTCAACGACCGCCTGACGCAGTCGGTGGCCCGGCAGCACAAGTACCGGATTTTCATCTCCGCCCTGTCGCAGCTGGCGATCGACGACCACAACCGGATCTTCACCTCCGACGCCCGCCTGATCCGCCGGATCGTCCGCGACCACTTCTTCCGGGGCTTCACCGCCGAACGGACCCTCGCCCTCTGGGAGCAGGTTCGGCGCGGCGAGGGGCGGTGGATCTTCCCGTTCCAGGAGCAGGCGGACGTGATGTTCAACTCCGCCCTCGTCTACGAGCCGGCGGTGCTGAAGGTCTTCGCCGAGCGCTTCCTCCTCCAGGTGCCCCGGACCAGCGGGACCTACCCGGAGGCCTACCGGCTCCTGAAGCACCTCTCCATGTTCGTGCCGATCTTCCCTGAGGAGGTTCCCCAGACCTCGATCCTGCGCGAGTTCATCGGTGGCTCGACCTTCAGCTACTGACCGTGAACCGCCGCCAGCGCGCCGCGCGCATCGCCGAGATCCTTACCGAGGCCTACCCCGAAGCGGCCTGCGAGCTCGAGCACGAATCGCCGTGGCAGCTGCTGGTGGCGACCGTGCTGTCGGCGCAGTGCACCGACTCCAGGGTCAACGGCGTGACTCCGGGGCTCTTTGCGAGGTGGCCCGGGCCGCGCGAGCTGGCGGCTGCGCCGTTGCCCGAGCTGGAGGCGGCGATCAGACCGACCGGCATGCACCGGCGGAAGGCCGCGGCGCTGCGGCAGTCAGCCCGCGTCATCGTTGAGCGCCACGGCGGCGAGGTGCCGCGGACGATCGGCGAGCTCGCCGCGCTCCCCGGAGTCGGACCCAAGACCGCCAAGGTCGTTCTGGGTGAGGGCTTCCGGATAGCCGCCGGCGTGACGGTGGATACCCACGTGCGCCGGCTCTCCCGGCGCCTCGGCCTGAGCGGCCTGAGCCGGCTCGACGACCCGGAGCGGATCGCCGCCGAGCTCGAAGCGTCGCTGCCGCGGGAGAAGTGGATCCGCTTCTCCACCCGGCTCATCCTCCACGGGCGTCGGGTCTGCACGGCGCGGGCGCCACGGTGCGAAGCCTGCTGTCTGGGTGAGGTGTGCCCGAAGGTCGGAATTCGTCGTTCGAACGTTTGAACGTTAAAACGTTTAAACGTTCAAACGATGGTCGGGGGGGCGGTGGGCGGCCGCGTCCGCCAACGCCGATGCATCCACACCCACTGCTCGGGGTGGGCGCGGACCTGGGCCTCGATGGCTGCCGTCGCGGCAGCGGTCAGCTCCCGCACGCGGTCCTCGAAGCTTCCGGCCTGGGGGACAGGCAGGGGAGGGTGGATCTCGACGCGGTGACGGCCATCCGGGAGGCGGGCGATGAAGCCGGGGATCAGCGGGCAGCCGCGCCGCAGTGCCAGGACCGCTGCGCCGGAGGGTGTCCAGGCGGGTCGGTCGAAGAAGGGAACGAAGACGCCCGGCACGTCGCGGATGTCCTGGTCGATGAGCAGGCCGCAGACGCGGTTGTGGGCCAGAGCGCTCGCGAGCTGGCGCCCCGCGCTGCTGCCCCTCGGCACGACCTCGGCACCGAAACGGGAGCGCAGCCGGGTGACGATGGCGTCGAGCCGCCGGTTGTCGAGCTGGCGCACCGCGATGGTCAGGGGGACCTCGGCGACCAGCAGCCAGGCGTTCAGGAGCTCCCAGTTGCCGCAATGGCCGGTCGTGAACACGGCGCCGCGGCCGGACGCGGCCGCGGCTCGGAAGTGCTCGAGTCCGCTGGGCTCGCAGCGGCCGAGCACGTCCTCGGGACGGGCACGCCACAGCCAGGCGATCTCGGCGAGCATGGAACCGAAGTGGCGGGCGCAGGCGGTGATGATCCGGTCGCGCTCACCGCGTTCGAGCTCCGGAAAGGCGATCTGGAGATGGGCCTCGATGCGGCGGCGGTCCTTCGGGATCGCACGGAGGGCCGCGGCGCTGAGCCCTGTGCCGAGCGCGGTCGCGAGCGGCCACGGAAGCCGCGAGCCGAGCTCGAGAAAGCCACGGAGGGCGAGGTGCAGGGCGGTACCGGCGGCCGGCGAAGGCATGGGTGGAGTGTAGCGTGCCTGGACGACGCCAGCACACTCGTCAGCTCTCCTGTTTCAATTCTCGGTTCTGGATTTTCCTAAACAGATCGCGGAGCATGAGCGCCGTCATGCATTCCGCGCGATGCGCGGTGCGCGGCCCTTTCAGTAAATCCAGAGCCGAGAATTGAAGGTGAAGAGGGCAGCAATCAGCTGTCGTCTGTCCACGCTTCGATCCTCGCGATCGTCACCGTGCCCTCCTCGATCTCCGCCTCGTCGCCGACGCGCCGCCCGAGCAGACGCTGCGCGAGATCGGAGCCGTTGGCGAAGATGCGCCGCTCGAGGTCGGCGTCCCAAGCGCCGAGAATGGTGAGCGGTTCCACCCGGACGCCGTCGAGATCCTCGAAGTGCACGATCGTGCCGATGTTGATGGCGCTGTTGTCGGCCGCGCCAGGCTCGAGGATGCGGACCACGGCGAGCTCCTCCTGGATCTTCGCCGCCCGCGCCGACTGCAGCTCCTGGCGGTCCCGAAGCATGTGGTACTCGAAGTTCTCGCGCAGGTCTCCTTCGGCGGCGGCGGAGTTGATCCCCTTGAGGGTCCTCGGGATCTCCTCCTCGAGCAGGCGGCGCAGCTCTTCCCGCCGCGCCTCCACCGCGCGGCGCGAGGCGGCCAGGATCGGAGCCGCCGGAGCTGTGCTGACCTCGCGCCGGTGGTTGGCCGCCTGCTCGATGAGGCGGGCCCGCTGTGGCTCGACCGCGTCGATCCGGGCGATGCGCTGGCTGAAGCGTGCGGCCTGCTGGGTCGTAGCCGACTCCATGAGGAGGCGAACCGCGACCCTGCCGCCGTCGAGGAGCGCCTTGGCGCGCCCTCTCATGCCTGCGAACTCCTTGCGGGTCAGGGTGTCGGGCAGCTTTTCGAGGAGCGACGGCGTCATCCTGGCGCGCACCGCCTCGGGACAGCCGTCCTCCGTCATGACCTCGCAGGCCCACACGAACTGCGCAGCGTGCTCCGCGTGGTTGCGGAAGACCGCCTCCACCGCCTGATCGAGCAGGGCCTGGTGGCCCGCCTCCCCGAGACGCCGAGCGATCGTCATCAGGCTCGCCGTGCTCTCCTCGTGGAGGAACCACTCGCCCCAGACCTCGGGCCACAGCGCCGGTGCGCTCTCGGCGATGGCGTCCAGCGCCTCGGAGCGGGCGCCGCGGTCGCTGATGCCGTGCAGGAGGCCGAGGTGATTGCCCCGCTCGAGGAGTCGGCGCCGGCTGGCGGCCGCAGCCTCTGCCCCCTCCGGGAGCCCGGCAATGATCCCGGCCGTCACCCAGGCCAGCCCGGGGTCGCGACGCTCGAGCTCCGGCAGGGACTCGAGCAGCACCGCGGCCGCGGCTGCGGCGCCCTCGGGACTGCGCTCGGCGAGGCGGCGCGCGGCCAGCGGCCGGTCGGCGGGCTCGGCCCTGCGCAGCTCCTCGAGCAGAGTGGCGTCGGCGTCCGCCGCGCTGCCGCTGATCGCGTAGCGGAGGCGCGATCCGGCTCCCGACGACAGGATGCGCGGGTGCTTGCGCGCCTTCGCCCACCACGAGGTCCAGCGCTCGGCTGGCAGCACACCCTCGAGGGTCGTCTTGATGGCCGCCACGTCCGCGGGCTGGCCGAGGCTCTCGAGGATCTGCACCAGAGCCTCGGCCGGGGTGCGCTCGACGAACTCGGCGAGCGCCGCCGCGTCCTCGACCTTGCGCCTCCGGAAGTCGCCCTCGGGCAGCGGGCGCAGGTAGCGTTCGACGGCGCCGAAGGGAACGGAGACGGGCCGCCTGGCGCCGAGGTCCACCTTGATGTTCTCGAGCTGGAGGTTGAGGTCGATGACGCGTCCCACCCCCTGGCCGACGACCTCGACCACAGTCCCGGAGTCGTGGTCGAGCCAACGCTCGGCCGCCTCCAGAAGCTCGAGCGGCCGGCGGGCGGATGCGATGTCGTGGTGCTCGAGGACCTTGGCGAGCGAAGGGCTGCCCGAGCGCGCGGCCGCCAGCGCCCGGACCAGGCGCCCGAGAAGCTCCGGCGAGGGTTTGCCGTCGGAAAGGCGTACCAGCTCGCGGAGAGCGAGGAGCGCGTCGCGGTGGCGGCCGGCGGCCTCGAGCGCCTCGGCCAGGAGCTCGAGCAGGGTGCGGGCGAGGCTGCGGCGTCCGGCCTCCCAGAGCGCCCGCCTGACCTCGAAGAGCTCGGCGGTCGGAATCGGGTCCCGGCCGAGGGCCTCCAGCCACAGCTCTTCGACCCGATCCCAGCTCGCAGCAGCGAGCGCCTGCGCGAAGTCGGCACCGATCACATTGGCCTGTGACATCCGCTCACTCCAAGCCTCCGCTGCGGGCGCGGCATTGTAGCAGGAGCGGCCGACGCCGTTCCGCGAAGGGGAGCACCATCTGCCGGTCTGCCCCGACCGACCGTCAGCCGCTCGCCTGCGCTCGCGGGATGCGCAGCAGGTCGCCGGGACGGATGCGGGTCCCGTTGAGGCCGTTGGCCTTCGTCAGGTCAGCCACCGAGATGCCGTGGCGTCGCGCGATGGTGTACAGCGTGTCGCCCTTCCTGACCCGATAGGTGAGCTCGCCGCCCGCCGTCCGGGTGTCGCCCGAGGCGGTGCTGCGACCCGGGATGAGGAGCAGGTCGCCGGGTCGGATGCGGGAGCTCGTCAGGCCGTTCAGCTCCTTGAGCGCCGCCACCGAGGTCCGGTGCCGGCTGGCGATGCCGGACAGCGTGTCACCGCTGCGGACGACGTAGCTCGCGGCGTCAGACGCTGTTTCGCGGGCGCTCGGCGCCGACGCCCTCGCGGCGCCCGCTGCCGCCGGTGCCGAACCGCCCTTCCCGGGGAGGCGCAGACTCTGCCCGGGCCTGATGACCGCACCCGTCGACAGGCCGTTGGCCGCCCGCAGGCTGTCGACCGAGAGGCCGAGCCCGCGCGCGATGTCCCACAAGGTGTCGCCCCGCCGCACGACGTAGATCCCCTCGCCCGTCACCGCATACTCGCGGCCGTCGGTCGCCGCCATCTGGACGCCGTAGCGGGGGACAACGAGCTCCTGGCCGGGGTGGATGAGGCTCCCGCGCAGGCCGTTTGCCTGGCGGATCTCATCGACCGAGGAGCCGTAGCGCCTGGCGATGGTGTGCAGGCTGTCGCCGCTGCGCACGACGTGGATCGTCCGCGGCGCCCACTCCGATCGCGGCGAGCCGTCGAGCACCGCTGCCGCCTTGTCCCGAGTGCCGGCGGGCAGGCGGAGGGCCGTCGTGACGCGAGCCGGTGTGAGGTCGCGCCGAATGGCTGGGTTGAGGGCGCGCAGCTCCTCGACAGGAATGCCGGAGCCGGAGGCGAGGAACTGCAGGTCGAGGGCGTCGGGAACCTCGAGGACGTCGAAGTTCCACGGCTGCTCGTCGGGAGGTGAGAAGCCGAAGGCGGCGGGCCGCTTGGCGACGATCACTGAAGCGATGAAGGCGGGCACGTAGTCGCGGGTTTCGCGCGGGAGATGGCTGCGCAGGGTCCAGAAGTCCTCGCTGCCCGAGCGGCGGATCGCGCGGCGGACGTTGCCGGCCCCCGAGTTGTAGGCGGCGAGCGCCAGGTACCAGTCGTTGAACTCCCCGTGGAGGTCCCTCAGGTAGGCGATCGCCGCATCGGTCGCCAGAACCGGATCCCTTCGCTCGTCGACCATCGTGCCGACCTCGAGCCCGTAGTGGCGGGCGGTCGACGAAATGAACTGCCACATGCCGTGCGCCCGCGCCCGCGAGTAGGCAGTGACATTGAACGCGGACTCGATCAGCGGCAGGTACGAGAGGTCGACGGGCAGGCCGGCCGCCGCGAAGCGCGCGCGGATCATCGGCAGGTAGGCTCCGGAGCGCTCGAGCCCGAGCGCGATCCGGCGGTGGAACTCCCCGTGCGAGGTCATGGCGGAGAGAAAACCCTCGACCGACGGGTTCAGGA
Source organism: Thermoanaerobaculales bacterium (assembly GCA_025456385.1). GTDB lineage: Bacteria > Acidobacteriota > Thermoanaerobaculia > Thermoanaerobaculales > Sulfomarinibacteraceae > Sulfomarinibacter. The sequence goes on from JALOKS010000046.1 coordinate 15,549, forward strand.
GCAGCGGGAAGTCGCTTTCCGGGAGGCCGCCGTCCTCGAGCGCCTCCTCGACCTCGGCGGCGACTTCCAGCGATTCGACCGGCGGCAGCACGGCGAGGTCCTCCGTGACGACCTGCTCCTCGTCGAACTGCTGCAGCGAAGCTTCAATGTCGGTCGCCTCGTCGATGAGGTCTGCGAGGTAGTCGAGGTAGGTGTCGCGGATCGGGTAACCCGGAGGAACGGCAAGGACCTCGCACAGAGCTTCGTCGGCGAGGCCGAGAGCGGCGGCAGTGTCGCCCTCTCCGCGCAGCCGTTGCGCCTCCGCCATTGTCTCGTCGGCTCGGGCGCGGGTGGCTTCCTCCCACGCGCGATAGTCGACCGCAGCCGCGGAGGCGGCCTGCGGCTCGTCCGAGGTCGACGCACAGGACAGCGGCAGCAGCGCCGATGCCGCGAGGAGAAGCCATCGGCCCACGAGAGCCCCGGAGCGCACCGTCAACGAAGATTCTCCAGATCGAGGGAGAAGCGGAGGAGGATCTTCTTCAGGCCCTCGGCGTCATCGACGGTCAGAGACACCGGGTCGAAGGTGTGGATCGTCGCGCCGTTCTCGCCCTGGATGCGAATCGCCAGCTGCAGGCCCCGCATCCTCTTGAAGATGTCCGAGTTGACTGCGGATTCGAGCCGCTCGCGCAGCTCGCGGATCCGCGGCGGCGTGCTCGACAGCAGGCTGTCGATGTCGATGTCGCGGGGGGCCGCTTCGAAGCTGCGGCCCCGCCCGGACATGGTCGCCTGCTTCCGGAGCTCGTCCAGCTCGCCGAGGATGTCCATGTGGCTCGAGACGTGAACCCTCTTGACCGGGGGCGGCGTTGGCGTGTCCTTCGTCATGCCGTCGTCGACCGCGACCTCGATCGGGTCGTCATCCGCCGCCGCGGGCGGCGTCGGGGCCCGGATCGGCTCTCTGGCGGGCGGCACCCGCCCGCCAGACGGGGCGGCGGCCGGCTGCGGCCTGGGCGCCGCGATCTCTCCGACTGCCGGATTCCGGACCGGCGCCGCACCCGTCGGGGCAGCGACCGCTGCCGGGCCCGGGGGAACCGGCTCGGCGACGCGCGGGGCGACGGCGACACCTTCCTCGGCCGCGCGGGCGAGTGAGCGGGCCGAGATCGAGGGCGCAGGCTGCGGTGCTCTGACGCCGCGCCCGGCCGGCGACGGCGGCGCCGCACCCACCCGCGGGCCCGCCTCGGGAGCGTTCATCCGCGCGCGCAGCTTCTTCAGGGTGAGCTTGGTGATCTCCTTGAGGGTCGTGATGACGCCCTCACCGTTGACTGCCGAGGCTTCGAAGGTGGGGAAGCTCCCGCTCGGGTTGAGATCCGTGTTGAGCTCCTCGATCGAGAGGATGTTCGCGAGGTCGCGTTTGTTGTACTGCAGGACGACCGGCAGCTCGGCGAGCTCGAGGCCGAGCTCCTTGAGGTTCTCGCGCAGGCTCCCGAAGCTCTCGACGTTCGCGTCGCGCATCGGCCGCTGCGAGTCCGCGACGAACACCAACCCGTCGACGCCCTTCAAGACCAGCTTCCGGGTCGTGTTGTAGAAGACCTGCCCGGGCACCGTGTACAGCTGGAGGCGGGTCTTGAAGCCGCCGATGGTTCCGACCTCGATCGGCAGCAGGTCGAAGAACAGGGTCCGGTCGGATTCAGTCTCCAGCGACACCATCTCGCCTCGCGAGCTCGGTGCCGTTTTGGCATAGATGTAGCTCAGGTTGGACGTCTTACCGCACAGACCAGGACCGTAGTACACGATCTTGGCCGCCATCTGCATCGTTGCCCAGTTGAAGAAAACCATGGCCGGGTTGCGATCCTGTCTGCAAATTCCAAGCTAACACACCGCCCCACAACGGTCAATTCCGGCAATTGGTTGCGGTGGCGGCGTGGTGCTGCAGGCCGTCTGCCCGCGGGCAGGCGGCTGCGTTTTGCGATGCTACAATGAGGCGGTCCGGGTCCGCTCGCCTTCTCTCCAACGAAGTCATCTCGATTTCCGATGCGAGACGGTGCGGTGGACGGGCGTGAGATCGACCGGGAGTGCCTGATGGATGTGAGCAGACGAGCGCTGTCGGTTCTCTGCGCCATAGTCGAGCTCTACATCCGCACCGGGGAGCCTGTGGCTTCCCGGCAGGTGGCGCGGCACTCGGGCCTCGGTCTGTCGCCCGCGACCATGCGAACCATCATGGCCGAGCTGGAGGAGCACGGCTTCTTGAGCCGGCCTCACCCTTCGGCGGGCAGAATCCCGTCCGACAAGGGTTTCCGGCGGTACGTGGACAGTCTGCCGCCGCGGACCGTACCGCCGCCCGTCGTGCGGCGAGAGCTGGCGGAGCGCATGCACGCGCTGCGTCGTGAGCTCGCCGAGGACATCGAGTGGGTCGCCCAGCTGATCGCGGAGTTCACGCAGGAGGCAGGCGTTGCGGTGCGCCCTCTCGGTGACGGGCCGGTGCTGGAGGCGGTGTCGCTGGTTCTGCTCGAAAACCGGCGGGTCCTCGGCGTCGTCATTGCCGACAACGGGGCGGTCGACAAGCGGGTGCTGGAGTTCGACGACAGCATGACCCGAGAGCAGCTCCAGACCCTGTCCAACCTGCTCACAAGCAGCCTGGCGGGCACCCCTCTCCACGAGCTCGGGACCATCGGCGCCCGGATCGAGGGCGTTGTCGATCCGGAGGTCGGAACCGAGCTCCTGCGCGCCGCCGGACACACGGCCCGCCAGCTCTTTTCCGCCGATGACACGGACATCGAGGTGCGGATCGTGGGCACCGAGAACCTGCTCGCCGCCAGCGATTTCGGCGAGATCGACAGGGTTCGTTCGCTGCTCACCACGCTCGAGGACCGCAGCCGCATGGCGGCCGAGTTCCGCCGGGCCTTCGCCCGGGGACGCACGCGGGTGCTCATCGGCGAGGAGTCCGAGACGACGGCTCAAGGAAACCTCGGCATCGTCGCAACCCTGTACTTCAGAGACCACCAGCGGGCTGGAGCGGTCGGAGTCGTCGGCCCGCGCCGCATGGACTACCAGCGGATCGTGCCGGTGGTCGAGTTTGTCGGCGACTCCTTGACCCAGATGCTCGATGAGTCGGGGGCCAACCATGCGTGACGATCGGGGACACGATCTCGATCCGCAGATCGGGAAGGTGGACGACGGCGAGATCGAGATCGAGTTCGTCGATGTCGACGACGGGTCCCCTGTGGCCGAGGAGCCCGCGCCGTCGACGGATCTCGCGGCGGTTGCTGGCGAGGCTGCCGCGGACGACCAGGTCGAGAAGCTGCAGGCCGAGCTCGACCATGTGCGGGATGTCTATCTGCGCAAGCTGGCTGAGTTCGACAACTTCCGCAAGCGGGTCGAGCGTGAGCGCGAGGAGAGCAGGAGGCTCGGGGCGGAGGACTTCATTCGCGACCTGCTGCCGGTCATCGACAACTTCGATCGCGCGCTGCAGCACACCAACGACGAAAGCGGGGCCTTCCGCCAGGGTGTGGAGATGATCGCCAAGCAGCTCGGCGATACCCTGGCCCGCCGCGGGGTCGTGGAGATCAACCCGATCGGGCAGATCTTCGACCCCGAGCGGCACGAGGCGGTGCAGCGCGTCGAGGACCCGAGCCGGCCGCCGGGGACCGTGTCAATCGTGATGGCGAAGGGCTACCTGGCCGGGGAGCGGCTGCTGCGACCAGCCCTGGTCGGGGTGACCGTGGCGGTTCAGGGCGAGGGCGACGCCGCCGGAGGCGATTCGTGAGCAAGATCATCGGCATCGACCTGGGGACCACCAACTGCTGTGCGGCCGTGGTGGATGTCACCAAACCGGTCGTGATTCCGAACCGCGAAGGGGCGCGCACGACACCCTCGGTGGTTGCCTTCACGGCGGCCGGGGAGCGCCTGGTCGGCCAGATCGCCCGGCGTCAGGCGATGACCAATCCCCAGAACACGGCCTACGCCGTCAAGCGGCTGATCGGCCGGCGCTTCGACTCGGAGGAGGTGCGCTGGGCGAGGACGCTGGTGCCGTACCAGATCGTCGAGTCGGACAACGGCGACGCCAGCGTCCGGATTCTCGACCGGGTCTACAGCCCGCCCGAGATCTCGGCGCTCATCCTCCGCGAGATCAAGGAGTTCGCCGAGGAGTTTCTGGGCGAGGAGATCACGCAGGCGATCATCACGGTACCGGCGTACTTCGACGACAGCCAGCGGCAGGCCACCAAGGACGCGGGCACCATCGCCGGCCTCGAGGTGCTGCGCATCATCAACGAGCCGACCGCAGCGTCGCTCGCCTACGGCTTCGGCAAGGAGAAGAACGAGACCATCGCGGTCTATGACCTCGGCGGCGGCACCTTCGACATCTCGGTGCTCGAGATCGGTGACGGCATCTACGAGGTCAAGTCCACCGCCGGCGACACCTTTCTCGGCGGCGAGGACTTCGACTCGCGGGTGATGGAGTTCCTGCTGCAGGAGTTCAAGCGCGAGACAGGTCTCGACCTCTCCCAGGACATGATGGCCATGCAGCGCATCAAGGAGGCGTCCGAGGCCGCCAAGTGCGAGCTTTCGAACGAGGAGGAGACCGAGATCTCGCTGCCCTTCATCGCCGCCGATCACACCGGCCCCAAGCACCTCCAGGTCCGCCTCACGCGCAGCCACCTCGAGTCGCTGGTGGCCGACCTCGTGGAGCGCACGCTCGAGCCGTGCCGGAACGCCCTCGAGGCGGCCCGGCTCGAGGCGGAGCAGATCCACGAGATCATCCTGGTCGGCGGCCAGACGCGGATGCCGCTCGTGCAACGGACGGTCAGCGAGTTCTTCCGGCGGCAGCCGAATCAGGACATCAACCCCGACGAGGTCGTGGGGATCGGCGCGGCGATCCAGGCCGGGATCCTCCAGGGTGAGGTCAAGGACCTGATCCTGCTCGACGTCACGCCGCTCTCGCTCGGCATCGAGACCCACGGCGGACTCTTCACCAAGATTATCGAGCGCAACTCGACGGTGCCGACCAAGAAGTCGATGATTTTCACGACGGTGAGCGACAACCAGACCACCGTCAACGTCCACGTCCTGCAGGGCGAGCGCGGGATCTCGAGCGAGAACCGCTCCCTCGGTCGCTTCGATCTGGTGGGCATCCCGCCGGCGCCGCGCGGCGTGCCGCAGATCGAGGTCACCTTTTCGATCGACTCCAACGGCATCGTCAACGTCGGCGCCCGTGATCTCGCGACCGGCAAGGAGCAGAGCATCGAGGTCAACCCCGCGGGCGGCCTCTCCAAGGACGAGATCGACGCCCTGATCGCGGAGGCGGACCGCTACCGCAAAGAGGACCAGGACCGGCGCGAGATCCGGGAGCTGCAGAATCGCTTGGAGGGACTGCTTTACACCAACGAGCGGGTGGTCAAGGAGTTCGGTGCCGGCCTGTCGCCCGAGGACCGCGAGGAGGTCCGCGCGACCCTCAACCGGGCCCGCAAGGCGCTGACCAGCGAGGAGCGGTCGGTTCTCGAGGAGGCGATCTACGCGGTCCAGGATGCGGCGCAGATTCTCACCCAGGTCATCATGCTCGACCCCATCGCGGCCCTCGGCGGCCACCTGAAGATGTCGTCGGGCACGGGTGGCGACGGCTACGACGACGAAGTCGAAAGCGAGTCCTGAGGCTCGATGTCCAGCTCGACACGGCGCGACTACTACGAGGTGCTCGGCGTCGGCCGGGATGCCTCGCCCGCCGACGTCAAGGCGGCCTACCGCCGGCTGGCGGTGAAGTACCACCCCGACCGCAACCCCGACCTGCCGGACGCCGAGGAGAAGTTCAAGGAGGCATCGGAGGCCTACGCGGTGCTGTCGGACCCCGACAAGCGCGCCCGCTACGACCGTTTCGGCCACCAGGGGCTCGGCGGCGAAGGCTTCACGGGCTTCGACCCTGCGGCTTTCGGAGACTTCGCCGATATTCTCGGCGACCTCTTCGGGCTCGGCGACTTTTTCGGCGGCAGGCGGCGGGCAGGCGGCCGCCGCTCCCACCGCGGGCATGATCTCCAGTACACCTTGAAGCTGTCGCTCGAGGAGGCGGCGACCGGAGTCGAGCGCTCGATCCGGGTGCCCCGCCTGGAGGCGTGTGCGCGCTGCTCGGGCTCGGGCTCGGAGCCGGGCACGAGCCCGGAGACCTGCGCCACCTGTCACGGTGCGGGCCAGGTCGCCTTCCAGCGGGGGTTCCTGTCGGTGGCGCAGACCTGTCCCACCTGCTCGGGAACCGGGCGCGTCAACCGCAGCCCCTGCACCGAGTGCAGCGGCCGCGGCCGGTCGGAGCGGCAGGCCACCCTCAAGGTCTCCGTGCCGGCCGGGGTCGACACCGGGATGCGCCTCCGCCTTTCGGGCGAAGGGGAGGGCGGCGTCCTCGGTGGTCCGCCGGGCGACCTCTACGTTGTCATCGCGATCGCCGAGCACGATCTTTTCCAGCGGGACGGCGCCGACCTGCACCTCGAGCTCCCGATCTCGGTGTACCAGGCCATGCTCGGCGTCGCGGTTCCGATCACGACCGTCCTGGGCGAGCAGCGCGAGATCGAGGTGCCGGCGGGCTCCCAACCTGCCGACGTGCTGCGCGTCGCGGGCGCCGGCATGCCGCAGGTGAACGCCCGTCGCCGCGGTGATCTCCACATCCACCTGCGCGTGAGCGTGCCGAAGAAGCTGTCGGCCGAGCAGCGCAGGCTGATCCAGGAGGTCGCCGAGCTCGGGGGCGGCTTCGAGCCGGAGGCGGATCGCGGTTTCTTCGAACGCCTGCGGCGGGCCTTCGGCGGCGAGTGACGCCCTCGGAACCCCCGTGGACGCCTACCTGAGCCTGCACTGCTCCCTG
>JALOKS010000286.1 GCA_025456385.1 Thermoanaerobaculales bacterium
CGAGCCCGAGGAGTACCACCACGGCCACTTCGCCGGCGCCCGCAACCTGCCGCTGAGCGAGCTCCTGACCTCGCCGCCCGACCTCCCCAGGGACCGCCCAGTCCTGCTCATATGCCGGACCGGGAGGCGCAGCCGGCGGGGCATGCGCTACCTCCTCGACCTCGGCTTCGACAACGTCTACAACCTCCGGGGCGGGATCCTCAGCTGGAAGGCGAGCGACCTCCCGCTCGTGGTGGACTGAAGGTGACGGCGACGGTCACCGCCGAGCTCCGGGAGCAGGCCCTCGCGGAAGGCTTCGACCTCGTCGGCGTCGCCGCCGCGGGGCCCGCACGAACAGGGGCCGCGCTCGAGCGCTGGCTCGCGGCGGGGATGCACGGCGAGATGGGGTACCTCGCGCGCAGCCGCCACCTGCGCGGGGATCCCGCGACCCTGCTGCCGGGCTGCCGCTCTGTCGTCGCGGTCGCGATGTCCTACCGCGGCAGCCAGCCCGACTCCGGCTCCTTCGACCCTGCCGACGGCCGCGTCTGGGTGTCGCGCTACGCCTGGGGCCGCGACTACCACCGGGTCCTGAAGCGCCGGCTGGTCCGGCTCGGGCGCTGGCTGGCGGAGCGCGTACCTGGCACCTCGTGGCGCGCCTGCGTCGACACCGCGCCGGTGCTCGAGAGGGAGTGGGCCGCGCGCGCCGGCCTCGGCTGGATCGGCAAGAACACCATGCTGCTCCACCGCCGCTTCGGCTCGGAGCTGTTCCTCGGACTCCTGCTGACCGATGCCGAGCTCGAGCCGAGCGCGCCCCGCGCCGAGCACTGCGGGCGCTGCACCGCCTGCCTCGACGCCTGCCCGACGGGGGCCTTCCCCGAGCCGCGGGTGCTCGACGCCAGGCGCTGCATCGCCTACCTGACCGTGGAGCACCGCTCCGCGATCCCACCCGAGCTCGAGCCTCGGGTCGGTTCGATGGTCGCCGGCTGCGACATCTGCCAGGAGGTCTGCCCCTGGACCCGCCGCGCGCTGGCGGACATCCACCCCGAGTTCGCGCCGGCGGCCTCCCGCATGCGTCCTCCGCTCGCCGAGCTCGAAGCGATGTCCGAGGAGGCGTACCGCGCCTGGCGCCAGGGAAGCCCGCTCGGCCGCATCGCCTACCCGCAGTTCCGCCGCAACCTCGCTGCCGCGAGGCGCAACCTCGAAGCGACGCTCTGAGCCTGGGCTAGCTCTTCTTCTGCGGGCGCATCACCATGGTCAGGTCGCGCCCCTCGAGCTGGGTCGGCATGCGATCGACCTTGGCCACGTCCTCGAGCTCGTCGGCAACCCGCTGCAGCAGCTCGAAGCCGTTCTCGGGGCGACGCATCTCCCGCATCCGGAACATGATCGTGACCTTGACGTGCTTGCCCTGGTCGAGGAACTTGCGGGCCTGCTTGGTCTTGGTCTCGAAGTCGTGGATGTTGATGTTGGGCCGGTACTTGACCTCTTTGATCTCGACCGAGTGCTGCTGCTTCTTCGCCTCGCGCGCCTTCTTCTCCTGCTCGTAGCGGAAGCGCCCGTAGTCCATGATCTTGCAGACGATGGGCCGGGAGTTGGCGGCCACCTCGACGAGATCGAGCCCCTTCTCTTTGGCGAGCCTGAGGGCCTCTTCGACGGGCACCACGCCGACCTGGTTGCCCTCATCGTCGACGAGCCGGACCGGTGAGAGTCGAATTCGTTCGTTGATACGCACTTGCGGCGCATCGGGGTCCTCACGAAACGCGAACTTTCTTATGATCGACCTCCTCTCGTAACAGCCTTGCGAAGCTCCGTCCCCGGCCGTGCACCGCCGCGGACACCGAGCGGCCGGAGTATACCACCGCAGCTCCTCTTTCCGGGCTAGGATGAGGCCGTGCCGGCGATCGACGACGAGGCGCTCGTGCTCGACAGTCACCCCTACGGCGACCGCCACCTCGTGCTGGCGCTCCTCACCCGGCGCTGGGGGGCGCAGCGCGGGGTCCTGCGGCGGGCGCGCGGCGGCAAGACGCCGGCGGCCGCCGCGGCCCAGGTGCTGTCCCGCGTCCGCCTCAGCCTCTCCCAGAGACCGCAGGCCGAGCTCGCCGACATCCGCTCGCTCGAGCTCGTCACGAGCTCGTACCCCCTCGCCGTCGACCTCGAGCGTCCGGCCGCCGCGGCGGTCGTCGCCGAGCTGCTGGCGACCTTCTGCCCGCTCGGCCAGCCCGCGGAGCGGTCCTACCGCCTCGGCGTCGCCGCCCTCGAGGCGCTGCTCGCCGGCACCGCCCCCGAGCTCGTGGTGGCCTACACCGCGCACTGGGTGCTGGCCCTCGACGGCGTGCTCCCCGGCCTCGATGCCGTGAGCACCGCTGCGGGCGCCGGCGCTGCCTCCTTCCTCGCCGCCTGTCGGGAGCGGCCGCTTTCCGGAGTCGCCGGTCCGGTCCCGACCGCCGCGGCGGCGTGGCTCGACCGGCGGCTCCGCGAGGAGGCGGAGCGGCCGCTGCACGCCCTCGCCTACTTCCGCGGGCTCGGGAGCTGAGCGGGTGCCGCAGCCGCGGTCCGATGCGGGCGTCCTCGAGCTTTCGGTCAGCGGCGGCACGGTCCACGCGGTGCTCGCGCGACCGATCCTCGACCGTGCCGCCCTGAATGCGCTGGCGGCGGCGCTGACGGACCTCGCCGCGGCCCCGCAGCCCCTGCCGCTGGTTCTGCGCTCCGCCCACCCCCGCGTGTTCCTCGCCGGAGCCGACCTCGCCGAGATCGCGGAGCTCGACGCGGGCTCCTGCCGCGCCTACTCCGAGCTCGGCCGGCGGGTGGTGCGGCTGCTCGGGCAGCACCCGGCGGCCGCCGTCGCCGCGGTCCACGGCCCCTGCTCCGGCGGTGGCTTCGACATCGTGATGGCCTGCGACGCGGTCGTGGTCTCCCCGGACGCCAGCTTCCAGCACCCCGGCGTCCGCCGCGGCCTGGTCACCGGCTGGTCCGGAACCGCCGCGCTGCCCGCCGCGATCGGCAGGACGGCCGCCCGCGCTGCTCTGCTCGAGGCGCGGGCCGTCGACGCGCCGACCGCCGTCGCCGTCGGCCTGGCCCGGCGCCTCAGCGACGACCCGGTGCCGGAGGCGACCGCCCTCGCCTCCCGCCTCGGCCGCCTCGACGGCGCCAGGCTGCAGCTGTGGCGGCAGCTCCGCGGGCCGCGTTTCGTTGACAGCTTCCGCGCCTCCGTGGTACATAAATAGATGACAGTGATCGACTTGCCGTGACCATGACGATCATGACAGGCTCTGCCGCCGATGACCCGCCGGGCGGCGCGGCGGGTGCCGGATGGCCGAGCGGAGGAACTCATGAGCCGCAGAATACTGCTCGCCGATGACAGCCTCACGATCCAGAAGGTCGTCGAGCTGACCTTCGCCGACACCGACTACGAGGTGGTCGCGGTGTCGAGCGGCGACGACCTCCTGCGCCGGCTGCCCGAGGTGCGGGCCGACATCATCATCTGCGACGTCATCATGCCGGGCCGCGACGGCTACGAGGTCTGCCAGGAGATCAAGTCCAACCCGGCCTTCCTGCACCTGCCGGTCATCCTCCTCACCGGCACCTTCGAGCCCTTCGACCGCAACCGGGCGCTCGCGGCCGGCTGCTCCGAGATCGTCACCAAACCCTTCGAGGCCAGGAAGCTCGTGGAAGCCGTCGAGCGGCTGCTCGCGGCGCCCGCCGCGGCAGAGGCCGCCTTCGACGAGGCGCCCTACGAGGAGGGGCGGGTGACGCCGCCGCCGCCGCTGATGGTGCCGGAGGAGCTCGACGCCCCCTTCAGCTTCGCCGACCTCAACGAGCCCGCCGGAGAGGCGCCGCCGGTCGCACCCGGCGAGCCGCAGCCGAGCGCCGGCGAAGGGCTCGACTTCTCGACCAGCGGCTTCTTCGAGATGGAGTCCGCCGGCCGCTTGAAACGGCAGCAGTGGCTCGACTCGCCGCCCCAGGGTCTCGAGTTCGAGCTCGGAGCCGAGCCTGACGGAACTGCCGGGGACCCCTTCCTCGATCGCGGCAGCCGAGCCGCCGGCTTCGCAGCCGAGGAGCCGGCTGCCGGCCGGGCCGCGGCCGCCGAGGACGACGCCTTCGAGATCGGCGGCGACGACCTGGCCGGCCCTCTCACCCAGCCGCTCACGGCGAACGCGGCAGACGACGAGCCCTTCGCCGATCTCGAGCCCGAGCCCACGCCGGAGCCCGCCGTGACCCGCGACGTCGAGCGCGACCGGACCACGCCCATCAACGTCGCCGAGGTCATGGGCTGGCCCCC
>JALOKS010000287.1 GCA_025456385.1 Thermoanaerobaculales bacterium
TGCGGATCGTGGTCGCGGGCAGCGACCCGGAGACCCTGCGGCCGCTGGCGGCGGCGCACTTCGCGGCCTCGGCGCCCCGCGACGACCGCGTGCACCTGCACGTGGTCGCGATCGAGGACCTGCCCTTCGCGCGCGGGTCAGGCGGTCAGTAGAGCGGCTCGGCGGCGATCCAGTGCATGGCCGCCTCGCTGTCGAGGAGGTGGGCGGGCTTGTCGTCGCAGGTGTGGGTGCTCTGGCCGCAGCTCGGGCAGACGGGGCTCTCGCCGATCATGGTGCGGTCGGTCTGCTCGGCCGACCACACCGAAATGGCATCACAGTAGGTGCAGCGAATGGGATCCGGACGGTGCATGGGTGACTCTCCCCTCCACGGTTCCAGGGGAACGCTATCGCAGCTGTTCAACTGAATGAAAGTCCCATTGCGGCACGCGGCGCCGCGATGCGGCGGGGAGAGGCTCTGGGGCGGTAGGGCCTTGGGGCTCTGGGGCCTTGGGGCTTTGGGGCAGAGCCCTACTGCCTCATGGCCTCATGGCCTCATAGCCCCACAGCCCCAAAGCCTCGGTGCCCTACAGCAGCCTCTCCTCCGCCCGCTCGCTCAGGGCGACGACGGTGCGGAAGAGGGCCCGCACGATCTCGATGTTGTTGGACAGCAGGTCGAAGAAGTCCTCGGCCTCGATCACCAGCAGCCGGCAGTCGCCCGCCGCCGTGGCGCCGCCGAGCCGCGGCCGGCCGCTCAGAATGTCGAGCACGCCGAAGCGACCTCCCGGGCCGATCACCGCCGCGGTTTCACCGTCCGACTCGAGCCGGACCTTGCCCTCGACCACGCAGTACAGGCTGTCGGCCGGGTCGTCGCGCCCGAAGATGACGGCGCCCTTCTCGTAGCGCTCCTCGCGGGCGATGGCGGCGAGCCGCAGCACCTCCTCCGCATTGCAGTGACCGAAGAGATCGACGCCCTGCAAGAAGACCATCATCTCGATCTGCGCCATCGGTGCCATGTGGTCGTCCCCTCGTCTGGCGAGCACGCCGCGGGCCGCGGGCCCGTCCTCGATGCGCCGCGCCACCCAGGCCGCAGTTTCGCCGACCCGCTCGTCGTCCGCTTCCTCGGCGAGCTTGCCGACCGTGCCGAAGAGCGGCGCCATGCCCTCGCTCCACACGTTGTACAGGGCCGCGAGGACGAGCCCGATCGCGCTCGGGTCACGGTGCGGATCGATGGCCAGCAGCCGCTCGATGGTCGCCTCGGGCGGCTGCACGGCGATGCCGAAGATCTGCTCGGCCCGTCGCAGCTTGTCGGCGGACGGCGCGTCGTCGATCACCGCGAAGACGTCGCGCTTGAGCGCCGCGGGCAGAGCGTTGTCGAGGTACTCGAGGGCGCGCGCCCGCAGGCGCACCCGACCGCTGAGCAGGCTGCGCTGCGCCGCCCGCACGTCCTCGGGGCTCTCGATGAGCTGCAGCAGGCCGAAGATGTTGTCGACCGCCCGCGACATCCGGTGCGCCAGCAGCTGCTGCACGAGCGTCGGGACCCGCGCGCCGGCGGTCCACACGGGCAGCGGCCCTTCGAGACGCGCCTCGTGCAGCGAGGAAACCGCCCACAGATCGGCGAGCAGTCGCAGGTACTCGGTTGCCTCCTGCCGCAGCCCCTGGGTGACGGCGCGGCGCCGGAACTCGACGCCCTCGACCCGGGTCCGCAGGAACACAAGCGCCTCGATGATCTTCGCCCGCAGCATGGCGTCGCCTGCGTCGAGGCTCTCGAGCAGTGCATCGGCGCCGCGCTGCGCTCCGATCAGGGCGATGGTCTTGGGGACCGCGCGGCGCACCCAGATCTGCTCGTCCGGCGATCTCATGAAGTGCAGAAGGGGATCGATCGCACTCGCCCCCTGCGCCACCAGCGCCTGCCGCGCCTCGTGCTTGAGGCGCCGGTTCCCCATCAGCGAGATCAGAATCGTGGCGTAGAGGGGGTTCGGGCCGCAGCGCTGGAAGCGCTCCTCGACGCAGCGGATGGCGGCGCGGACGACGCCGAGGTCGCGGTCGTAGAGGAAGGCCACGACCGCCTCGCCGGCGGTCGGGTCAGGCACGTGGCCGAGGGCGCGCGCCGTCTCCGCGCGCACCGTCGGGTCGGCATGCGCAGCGAGCTCCGCCAGCACCTTCTCCGCCCGCTGCCGCCCGAGGTCGTCGCCGGCGCCGAGCAGGCTCGCCATCGCCGTCGCCCGGATGTGCGGCTCGGGGTCGTCGATGTGGTCGAGGGCGAGGGTCGCGGCGTGCTCGCGGCGCAGCACGGCGAGAGTGCGCATCGCGTCGGTCCGCACGCCGGCGTCCGGGTCGGCGAGCGCCCGCTCCACCAGGTGCGAGGCGTCCTCGCGCCCGACCTGGCCGAGCACCTCGAGGGTCTTGCGCCGCACCGCCGGGCTGTCGTGGCGGAGGAGCAGCGGCGGCACCAGCCTGCCCTCGCCGCTTGCCGCGAGCAGCTCGAGGCCGTGCAGAACCTGGCGTTCGTCGGCGCTGCCGAGCGCCTGGACCAGCGTGGTCACCGTCGTCAGGTCGCCGGGATCGACCGAGCCCTCCGGCTGGATGGTCCCGGACTTCAGGCCCTCGCGGAAGGCGGACACGTACTCGCGCCGAGCCTTCACGGTCAGGAGCAGCCAGGCGCCGGCCAGCACGAGGCCGAGCACGCTCACCCAGTCGGCCGGCAGCAGCTTCAGCGTGACGAGAATCAGCACCGCGGCCAGGCCCTTGCCGAAGCGCTGGACGAAGACGTCGATGAAGGCCTTGGCCCTGACCCGCAGGTCCTCGGCGACGGGCAGGAAGAGGAGCTCGCGGGTCACCTGGTCGACACCGTGGCGGAGGCTGCCCTCGCTCAAGAACAGCACCCAGACCAGCGGGTAGACCGCGGCGGGCCCGGCCACGATCGCCGCGACGACTGCGAGCTGCGCCACGGCGACGGAGCCCGGCATGACCCGCAGGCCGAAGCCGACGCCGAGCACGCGGTGGATGCGCCCGGTGAGCGCGACCTGGAAGAGGAAGCCGATCACGCCCATCAGGACGAAGGCGAGGCCGATGACCGAAGTCCGCTCGTCGAGCACCTTCGTGTTCTGCTCGACGTACCAGTAGAACTGCCACTGCACCAGCTGGTCGATCATCACCGTCGCCAGCATCAGCAGCGCGATGATCCCGAGCAGCCGGGAGCCCCGCAGCGCCCTGAGTCCACTGCGGGGATCGGAGGGCCGGGGTCCGCCGGCCGGCCGCAGAGGCTTCGGAGCGCGGCCGCGGTGGCGCTCCACGAGGACCACCAGGATCGGGACGACCAGCATGACGACCGCCGCCCCGAGCAGGGTGTAGCGGGTTCCGAGGAGCCTGGTCAGCTTGATGGCGAGCAGGCCGCCGAGGACCGAGCCCAACAGGCCGCCGGCGCCGAAGAAGCTGAACAGGCGGCGCGCCTGGCGGGAGTCGAAGACCTGGTTGGCGTAGGTCCAGAACTGGGAGACCGCGATCGCGAAGGCCATGCCGAGCCACAGGTAGTACGCCACCGCCACCCAGTCCGCACCGAGATCGAAGAGGAGGAAGAACGCGACCAGCCCGACGACGTGGAGGAGGCTGCCGCCCAGCACCAGCATCGCGAGCCGGATGCGCTCGGCGAGCCGGGAGTACAGCAGCAGCACCGGGAAGGAGACCACCGCCACGGCGAGGTAGACCCAGGGCAGGTTCTCGGCGCCCAGGGAGTCGATGAAGGTCGCCTGCCGCACGCTCTTGGCGGCGAAGTGCACGGTGGTGAGGAGGAGAAACTCGACGAAGAACAGCCAGGCGAGGACGCGCTCGCCGGGCCGGATGTCGAAGGCCCGGCCGGGCCGCGGGCGACGCGGCCGCGCCGCCCCGCCGGCCGGCCCGCGGTCCGCCTCCTCCGCCGAGCTCGTCGCTCCCTCTTCCACCGGCGACCACGGTACTCCGGGGAGCCCGAGCAGGCAACGCCCGACCAGGC
>JALOKS010000001.1 GCA_025456385.1 Thermoanaerobaculales bacterium
GGCCACCGCCGCGAGCTCCTGGTCGGGATCGGCGGAGAGGATCGTCTGCAGGCTGAGCAGGTCCTCGCGGGACACGGGCAGCAGACCCTGGGCCGCGAACAGCCGCACCGGGCGCGGCACCTCGCCCTTGACGACTCCTTTGATGAGGTCGGCGGCTGACGTGAAGCGGGACTCAGTCACCGGCGCGTCCCTGCCCCAGCACCACGAGCCCGTCCGCGCTCACCTCCGTGTGCACCACCTGTCCGGGACGGCCGAGGTCGGCGTAGACCCGACCGGCCACCTCCAGGGTCGCGGCCCCGGCGTCGCCGATCGTGAGCTTGATCGGTCCGACGAGCACCATGCTCTCCTCGGCGCCTCCCGCGAGCAGCTTGCCCCCGGCGACCCCGTTGTGGTCCCGGTAGTGGACCCAGCACTCGCTCTCCGGCCGCACGCGGATCGTGATCGCCACCTCCTCGGGGTCGAGCCTTTCCGTCTCGACGGCAACGACGGGCGACGGCGTCGGCAGCCTCGGCACGGTCTCGACCGGCGACGGATCGCCGATCCGCCTGTCGGAGAGATCGCGCCCGGGGCCCGCGAAGCCCGTCTCGTGGAGGGAGGCCCGCCAGATCACAAGGGCCGCCAGCAGGGCGATCACCGCCGCCGCGGCGACCGGTCCCCAGAACCGCCAGCGCACGGTCCGCACGAGGGGCGGTTCGTCGACGCTCAGGCTCGGAAAGGATCCGGAGGCGAGCAGAAACCTGTCCCACGCCGCGTCGAAGGCCTTCGCCATCCGCTTCGGATCGGCGCCAACGATCTCGGCGTACTGGCTCACGAAGTTGCGGCAGAAAACCTTCTGTGGCAGGAAGCGGAAGTCGCCTGACTCGAGGCTGCGCAGGATCTGGCGCGAGATCTTGGTGCGATCGGCGATGTCCTCCACGCTGAGACCGGCCGCCTCGCGCATGCGCTGAAGTTCCTCACCAAAGGTCCTCGGGTGATTTGGAGGCCCCTCCATCGCCACTCTCACTGCCGGAGTGTAACACCCTTCGCAGGCCCAGAGCCTCCCGTGCGAGCAGGGCGCGGGCTGCTGCCCGGACGCCGTCCGCGAGGGCCGGGCGATCCAGGAGCTGACGCAGCTCGCCGCCCGGCAGCTCGACGAGCAGGGACAGCGCCAGCGGAAGTGGCGTCGACGGCGACTCCACGATCGCGCGCCGGATGGCCCGGTAGCGCCCCCAACGGTGATGGCGGGCGAGCTCGGTGAGGAACTCGGGCGGCGCTGCCCGGGTGTTGACGATGACCAGGATGTCGTTCTCCACCATCCGGGGGTTGTTGAGCAGAGCGAGGAGCACCTGCAGGTCACCGCACACGGTCAGATCGCGAAAGAGCG
Organism: Thermoanaerobaculales bacterium; assembly: GCA_025456385.1. Lineage (GTDB taxonomy): Bacteria > Acidobacteriota > Thermoanaerobaculia > Thermoanaerobaculales > Sulfomarinibacteraceae > Sulfomarinibacter. The sequence continues at coordinate 1,364 of JALOKS010000001.1, forward strand.
CACGGTGCGCCCGGCGCGCGAGTGCGATCTTCTCGCCCAAGGTCATCGTCGGCAGCTGCGCGAGCAACCGCCTTTCGGCATGGCGCCGCACCATGGGCTGCGAGCGTGGCGCCTGCGCCACGCCGAGGAGGGAGACCCAGGGCAGGGTCGCCATGAGGTCGACGGCGCGCGGGAAGCTGAAGCCAGGAAAGCCTGCGAGGAGCTCACGCACGCCGTGCAGGGAGAGCACGCGCCGGTTGGCGGCGATGAGGTTGGCGATCTGCGGCGTGCAGAAGGGGCTGCGCAGAACCTGCAGCGCCCCGACCTCGTCGAGACCGCCGCCGGTGACGAGCTCGAGAAGCTCGCGCGAGTCGAGGTCCGCAATCACCTCAGCCCCCGAAGTCCATCGTACCTTCCGGTTCGGCGGGGCCGCGTCGGCCGAGGGCGATTCGACGAAGTTTTGACAATCGGCGGCGACCGCCGCGTGCGGCCTCAGTCCTCGGTGGACGGGCGTGGCGCGAGGATCTCCCGCACCCGCTGCCGCAGCCTGATCACCTCGAGCGACGCGATCGCCGCCTCCGAGGCCGGGAGGTGGCGCAACGCGTGCTTGCGGAAGGCGACCCGCGTCAGCAGGCGGGCGATGATCGCGCGCTCCCTGCGGACCGGCCACCAGTCGCCGCGGACACGACGGCGGTAGTAGGGCATGATGTCCACCACCCAGGGTGGCGCCAGACCGAGCTCGACCTCCTGCGCAAGCTGCCGCTTCAGGATCGAGTGCTCCGAGCGCAGGAAGAGGGCGAAGACGACCAGGTACGCGAGGTACACCGCGGGAACGATCACCAGCCAGGCGCGCAGCGCGCCGTCGGCGGTGAAGACGCCGGCGAGGACGAGCGCGCCGTTCCAGGCGCCGTGCATGGCCGTGGCCGCCACCAGCCCGAGGCAGGCCCAGGACGCGCGGATCCACAGCCGCCGGGCCAGTACGGCGTGGCCCACGAGGCCGCCGAAGGTCGCGCTGCTGATCGCGTGGACGCCCGCCGAGAACAGGGTGCGCCCGATGGTCAGCAGCAGCAGCCCGCCGACCGTTGCCTCTCCGGCCGCGCCAGCCCCCATTCCGTACAGGGCATTCTCGGTGACGGCGAACCCGAGGCCCGCGGCCGTTCCGTACACCAGGCCGTCGGTGGGGTTGTCGAGGCTCCGCGCCAGAAGCACCACCAGAACCACGCCCAGCGCCTTGCACAGCTCCTCGACCAGCGGGCCCGCCACGGCGGTCGAGAACAGGCCCGGCAAGGCCGTGGTCAGGCCCTGGCGCTCGAGCCCGGTGAGGGCCAGAACGGCCAGCGTCGGCGCGGCTGCAGCTCCCCAGAGGAAGACCGCGGCCACCAGGTGCAGTGGCTCCCGGTCGTAACGATCGATGAACCAGGTCAGACCGACGACCGCCAGCAGAATCGCCGCCGAGACGAGCAGGCAGGCGAGCAGAACGACCGCGTCGCCGAGGATCATGGGAGCACGAGCGCCAGGCCGCTCATCGGACGCGCTTCGAAAAAGGCGCGGGTCGCCTCGACGTCACGGGCGATCTGTGTCATCAGCTGCGTGGTCGAGGCGAAGGCGCGCTCGTCGCGCAGGCGCTCGAGAAAGTACAGGCGGACCCGCTCGCGATAGAGGTCGGCGGTGAAGTCCAGGAGGTGGCTCTCGACCGTGGTCATCGAGTTCTGGTAGACCGTCGGCCGCACACCGACGTTGGTCACCGCGCTGAAGGTCCGGGAGAAGGACGGGATGTGGACCGCGGTCACGTACACGCCGTGCCCCGGCTCGATCTCGTTCGTCACCTCGATGTTGAGGGTGGGGAAGCCGAGAGTCCGACCGAGACGCTTGCCCTCGAGCACTCGGCCGTCGACATAGAAGAAGCGGCCGAGGAGCTCGGAAACCTCTCCCATCCGACCGGTCGCCACCGCCTCCCGGACCCGGGTCGACGACACCACGCCGCCCGCGGCCTCGACGATCGGGGACGACGCCGCGCGAAAGCCGAGCTCGGCACCCATCTCCCTGAGGAGCTCGACGTCGCCCCCGCGATCAGCACCGAAGCGGAAGTTCTTGCCGATGTACACCTCGCTCACCGCAAGGCGCTGCACCAGCACCGCACGCACGAACTCGGCAGCGCTCATGCGGGCGAGGCGGTGGGTGAAGGGGGTCACCAGAGCGGTCTCGATGCCGGTGGCGGCGATGAGCTCGAGCCGCTGCTCGAGCGTGGTCAGCAGCGGCGGCGCCTCGGAAGGTCGCAGCAGCTTCACCGGGTGCGGATCGAAGGTCATCGCCACCGACGGGGCGCCGAGGCCGCGCGCCTTCGTCGCCACGTGAGTCAGAACGGCCTGGTGGCCGAGGTGGACGCCGTCGAAGTTGCCGATGCTGAGGACCGAGCCGCGGGGCGGGTCGTCGTTGCCGAGCGGATCACGGAGGATCTCCATCCCCGGCCCTCAGCCGACCACCGGCAGCCGCACCGCCGGCGCCGTGCCGCTGCGGAGCACCCGGACGACGCCGCCCACGAGGTCGTAGGGGTGGGCGTCGCTGATCTCCACCTCGACGATCGACCCCGGAGCCGGCGAGCCGTCGTTGATCAGCAGCCGGCCGTCGATCTCCGGCGCCTGGCGACGCAGCCGCCCCTCGAGCAGAAGGTCCATCTCCGCGAGCGGCCCGGCGACGAGAGCCTCCTGCGTCGTGCCGATGAGCCTGCGGTTGTGGGCGAGGGCGATGTCCTGCTGGAGGGCGAGCAGGGTGTCGCGCCGGCGCAGCTTCTCCTCCTCGTCGACCGGGTCGCCGAGCGCGGCGCCGGGGTTCTCCTCCTGCCAGGAGTAGGTGAACGCGCCGAGATGGTCGAAGCGGAGCTCGCGCACGAAGTCCAGCAGCTCCTCGAACTCAGCCTCCCCCTCACCCGGGAAGCCGACGATGAAGGTGGTCCGCACGGCGAGACCGGAAACCTCCGCCCGAGCCCGCTCGATGAGGGTGCGGTAGCTGCGCGCGTCCCCTCCCCTCTTCATCGCCTTGAGAACCTTGCGGCTCGCGTGCTGCAGGGGAATGTCGAGGTAGGCCAGGAATCGCGGTTCCTCGGCCATGAGCCGGAACAGACCCTCGTCGAGGGTCGCGGGATAGGCGTAGAGAAACCTGATCCATGGAATCGTCGTGCGCTCGAGGAGCTCGCCGACCAGGGTGCGCAGGCCCTTCTCGAGGCCGAGGTCCTCTCCGTACCGGGTCGTGTCCTGGGCCACGAGGACGAGCTCCTGGACGCCGCCGGCCGCAAGGGCGTTCGCCTCGCGCACCAGGTCGTCGAGCGGGCGCGAGCGGAAGGACCCCCGCATCGCGGGGATGTGGCAGAAGGCGCAGGGATTGTCGCAGCCCTCGGCGACCTTGAGGTAGGCGTAGGCGCCGGTGGAGAGGACGCGCGGGCTGTGATGGTCGTAGACCCTGAGGGCGCCGCGCTGATCCGGCACGTGCCCGGCAAGCTCGCCGCGCACCGCCTCGGTGATGCGCTCGAGCTCATCGAGGCCGACGAACGCGTCGATCTCCGGAATCTCGCGCTTGAGGTCGCGGGCGTAGGCCTGGGCCATGCAGCCGGCCACCACCAGCCTGCGGACTCTCCCCTCCCCCTTCGCGCGAGCCACCTCGAGGATGGCCTCGATCGACTCGCGCTTCGCGTCGTCGATGAAACCGCAGGTGTTGACGACCACCACGTCGGCCGCGGTCGGGTCGGCGGTGAGTGCGACCCGAGCCTGCTGCAGGTAGCCCAGCATGAGCTCGCCGTCGACCAGGTTTTTGGCGCAGCCGAGGCTGATCATCCCCACCCGCACGGGCGGCGAAGGCGCTCCAGCCCCCCCTCGATCGACCTTGGACACCAGGCTCCTCCGGCCGGGGGATTCTATCCGATCCCCACCGCAGCGAGGTGCTCGGCGACCGCCCGTGCCGCCGCCCGCGACGCGCCCGGCGGGCCCAGCCTGTCGCGGACCCGCGCCAGACCCCGGCGCTGCGCCTCGCCCTCCGTGCCGAGCAGGCGATGGGTGGCGGCAGCCAGGCGCTGCGGCGCGAAGTGCCCCTGCAGCAGCTCGGGGACGAGCCCCTGCTCGGCGATCAGGTTGACGAGCGCGACGTGCGGCACCCGCACCAGCAGCCTGGCGAGCGCGAACGAGAGTCCGCGGAGCCGGTAGCCGACGACCATCGGCACGTCGAGCAGCGCGCACTCGAGGGTGGCCGTGCCGGAGGCCGTCCACGCCAGCTGCGAGCGTGCGAGCTCCTCGCGCCGCACCGCTCCCGCCACCCGACGCAGCCGCGGGTCGGGCTCGCTCGCAGCGAGCACGGCGTCGATCGGGGCCGCGACGCCCGGCGCCTCCACCAGCACCGCCTCGCTCACCAGACCGGGGTCGATCGAGGCGAGGGTGCGCAGCATCACGGGCAGCAGCTGCCTGACCTCCATCGCGCGCGATCCAGGCAGGAGAGCGAGGCGCTGCGGGACCCGCTGCGGTCGCGCGCCGAGAAGGCCGACCCTCGCGATCTCGTCGACGAGGGGATGTCCGACGTAGCGCGCTGCGACGCCGTGAGCGGCGTAGAACGGGACCTCGAAGGGCAGCAGGCACAGCACCTCGCGGGCGAGGCGGGCGACGGTCCGCACCCTCCCCTTCCGCCACGCCCAGAGCTGAGGCGAGACGTAGAGGACCACCTCGACGCCGAGGTTCCGCAGCCGCTCGGCGAGGCGCAGGTTGAAGTCGGGCGAGTCGACGAGAACCGCCAGGCCGGGGCGGCGCCGCGCCGCCTCCGCCACCAGCGCGTCCATCAGGCGCCGGATCCGGGGCAGCTCGCGCAGCACCTCGACCAGGCCCATGTGGGCAAGCTCGTCGACGCCGGCCACGGCCTCGAGACCGGCCTCGACCAAGCGCTCGCCGCCGACCCCGAAGGCCTCGAGTGCCGGCTCGAGCGCGCGCAGCTCCGCCAGCATGTTCCCGGCGTGGGTGTCTCCCGACACCTCGCCGGCGACGATCATCAGCCGCTGCGTGGCCACGCGTCCGGGCTTCCGGCGGGGGTCGCCATGCAGCTCCGGTCAGGGAAAGGGGAACATCAGCCACCCGAGCAGGGTGCTGCCGACGCTCATGACGAGAAATGTCTTGAGAAACAGGCGCCGGCGACCCTCGGCCGTCGAACGCCACAGGAAGGCGAAGAACACCGACACCAGCAGAGCGTGCCAGAGCATCAGGAAGAGGTGGTCCATGTCAGCTCTTCTCGCCGCGCGCAATGTCGGCCACATCGAGCACCAGCAGCAGGTTCATGAGCCCGGCGGTATAGAGGAAGGTGTTGCCGTAGGCGAAGCCGGCAACTGTGGGATCTCCGCCGCCGCTCAGCCCGAACGGTATGCCGCCGAGGGCTCCGCCCAGCCCGTTGAGCCACACCATGCGCACCAGGTAGAGCACCCCGTTGCCGAGGCAGGCGAAGGTCGCGAGCCACGAAAAAGGGTGCCCGGGCTTCGGCGTGCCCAGCTCGCCCCCGAGCAGCACCCCGGTGACGAAGGAGGCGACGACCACGACAACGAAGACCGCCGCCCGCAGCCGCTTGCCGAGGAGCCAGTGACCGAGGCCCGGCACCAGCCACGCGGCCGCCAGCAGCAGACGCGACACCCGCTTCCGCGGCACGGCCTCGGCGCGAGGCTCCTGCGCGCTCACGGACCCTCTCCTCGAATTCCGGCCAGCGCGCCCAGCATCCTCTCGTGGGTGACCTGCAGGTCCTCCGGGATCACGCGCGTGCCGCCGACGACCGTCATCATGTTGGCGTCGCCCCGCCACCTCGGCACAACGTGCAGGTGGAGGTGCTCCTCGATCCCGGCGCCCGCCGCCTCGCCGACGTTGAAACCGACGTTGAAGCCATGCGGCCGGTAGATCTCCCGCAGGGCCGTCATGATGTGCCGCGTGGTCGCCATCATCTCGGTGAGCGCCTCCACGCTCACCTCGCCGAGGTCGCTCGCGTGCCGGATCGGCGCCACCATCGCGTGACCGGTGGTGTAGGGGTAGAGGTTGAGAAGGGCGAAGCTGTGCTCTCCCCGGCAGAGCGTGAGGGTGTCCCTGTCATCTGTCGAGGTGAAGGCCGCGCAGAAGATGCACCGGTCGCGGTCGCGACCGTCGGCCGAGGCGACATACGCAAGCCGCCAGGGAGCGTAGAGAATGCCTGCCACCGCCGCTCACTGCTGCAGGAGCTCTTCCCTGAGGTGCTTGCCCGGCTTGAAGTAGGGGATCTTCTTCGGTGGCACGTGCACCTGGTCGCCGGTCTTCGGGTTGCGTCCGGTGCGCTCCCCCCGCTGGCGGATGCGGAAGGAGCCGAAGCCGCGCAGCTCGACCTTCTCGTTCTGCCGGAGGGCCGAGATGATGCTGTCGAAGATCACCTGCACGACCTCGTCAGCCTGCTTGCGCGGGACGTCCGCTGCTTCCGCGACCGTGTCCACCAGGTCCGCTTTCGTCATCGTCATCGCCGGTGCTCCTTGGTCTCGCCCTCTGCCCTGCAACGCGCTCAGGCTCCGTCCTCAGCGTCCTCGCCCGCGGGCGCCGGGTCCTGCGCCGCCGCCCCTTCCCCGTCGGCAGCGCCTTCGGCGTCCGTGCCGCCATCCTCGACCACGCCGCCCGCCCGCAGCGCCGCGGCCATCGCGGTCTCGCCTCCGCCCGGGCGTGCCGAGCTCGTCAGCGCCTCGACCGCGCCGTCCTGGTCGATACCGTGCATCGACAGACCGATGCGGCTCTCGTGCCAGTCGATGCGCAGGATGCGGCACTGCACAGCCTGACCCGTGCTGAACATCTCCGCCAGCGCCAGGCCCTCGTCGCGGTCGATCTCCGAGATGTGGCACAGCCCTTCGACCCCGGGTGCGAGCTCGACGAAAACGCCGAAGTCGGTGATGTTGGTGACCGAGCCGGCCACCACGTCGCCGACCCCGTGGGTGTTGGCGTACTCCTCCCACTCGTTGGGAAGGAGCTCCTTCATCGACAACGAGATGCGTTGGTTGTAGGAGTCGATCGAGGTGATGACCGCCTCGACCTCGTCGCCCTTCTGCACGACCTCGCTCGGGTGGTTGATGCGCCGCGTCCAGGACATGTCGGAGATGTGCACGAGGCCGTCGACTCCGGGCACGATCTCGACAAAGGCACCGAAGTCCGTCAGGTTGCGGACCACCCCTTTGATCGTGGTGCCGACGGCGTACGACTCGGCGACCTGCTCCCAGGGGTTGGTCTGGGTGGCGCGCAGCGACAGCGACAGGCGGCGCTTGTCGACGTCCACCTCCGATACGACGACCTCGACCTCCTGGCCGATGTCGACGATCGAGCGCGGGTTCTTGACCTTCTTCGTCCAGGACATCTCGCTGACGTGGATCAGCCCCTCCACGCCCTCTTCCAGCACGACGAAGGCGCCGTAGTCGACGATGCTCACGACCTTGCCGGAGACCCTCTTCCCCATCGGGTACTTCTCGGGAACCAGGATCCAGGGGTCCTCGAAGCGCTGCTTGTAGCCCAGGGACACGCGTTCGCGCTCGCGGTCGAAGCGAAGCACCACCACGTCGACCTCGTCGCCGACCTTGAAGTACTCCGAGGGGTGCCCCACGCGGCCCCACGAGATGTCGGTGATGTGGAGGAGACCGTCGAGGCCGCCGAGGTCGACGAAGACACCGTAGTCGGTGATGTTCTTCACCACCCCGTTGACCAGCTTGCCCTCCTCGAGCCCTTCCATGGTCTCGGCCTTGACCTTGCCCTGACGCTCCTCGAGGATCGCCTTGCGCGAGAGCACGACGTTGGAGCGGCGGCGGTCGAAGGAGATGATGCGCGCCTCGATCTCCTGCTCGAGGTAGTCCTCGAGGCGGCGGTTGGGCAACAGGTCGACCAAGGAGCCCGGCAGGAACGCCCGCACTCCGATGTCGACCGACAGGCCGCCCTTGACCCGGTCGAGCACCTTGCCCTTGACCGCGGCACCGCTCTTGTAGGCGTCCTCGATGTGCCGCCAGGTCTTGAGCTTGGCCGCGCGGTCGCGGGACAGGCGAACCCTGCCCTCGCTCTCGTCGAGGCGCTCGACGAAGACCTCGACCTCGTCGTCGACCTCCACCTCGACCCGGTTGGTGTCGGGATCCGTGAACTCGGCGACCGGCACGCTGCCCTCGCACTTGAAGCCGATGTCAACGAGCACCTCGTCCGCGGTCACGGCGACAACCGTGCCGCGCACGACCTCGCCCTCTCTGAGAGACTGCAGCGAGGTCTCCATGAGCTGCTCCATGGAAAGCTCGTTCATCCCCCCTTTTCGATTCCCCTCATCGTGCGGTCCCCGGTCCGTGTTCAAGCCTCATCCTCCTCGCTAGATGCACCCGATTGTGAACCTAGCCTCCGTAATTCCATGACCTTACGGGTTCCCCCGCGTGCTGTCAAGCACCGCCGTCCAAAACCCGTGCGACCTCCCCGAGGAGGCGTTCGACCACCTCCTCGAGCTCGAGACCGGTGGTGTCGACGACGACCGAGCCGGTCGCGACCTGGAGCGGGCTCTCCGCCCGCATCGTGTCCTGGAGATCGCGCTGGCGCTGCTGCTCCCGCACCGCGTCCAGGCTCGTGTCGGCGCCGCAACCGCCGAGGTCGCGATGCCGGCGGCGCGCCCGCTCCTCGGGGCTGGCGGTGAGGAAGACCTTCAGCGTCGCGTCGGGGAGAACGACCGTTCCGATGTCGCGGCCCTCCATGACGCCGCCGTGGAGCTCGCCCAGGCGCCGCTGCATCGGGACGAGGGCGCAACGAACCGCCGGCAGCGCCGACACCGCCGATGCCATCAGCGAGCAGTCGGCGCTGCGGAGCTCGCGGCTCACCTCCTCGCCGTCGATCAGGACCCTGGTCCCTTCGGGCCCGACCTCGACGTCGAGCGAGTGGGCCGCCATCAGCTCGCCGATCCGCGCCTCCGCACCGCCCTCGAGCGGCGGCGTGAGGCCGTCACGGAGAGCCAGGAGGGCGACCGCGCGGTACATGGCGCCGGTGTCGATGTGGGGCACCCCGAGGCGCGCGGCGAGCCGCGCCGCCACCGTCGACTTGCCGGCCCCCGCCGGGCCGTCGATCGCGACGAGCACGGGCGCTGGCGGGTGGCGACGTACGATCGGGGGCACGGCTCCGGGTCCTTTCGCGCTCGCGCGACGCGGCATTGTACCCGGCCGCCACCGATCTTCAAGCCCGCCGTTGCGGCGGCGGGGAACGGTCGGGGCTCAGACCCCGCCGCGCACCGGCCGCGAGCCTGGAGCCCGCGTCGCAGCGATCACCACCGGCACCTCGACCGTGGGTCGCTCGTCGTCGCTGGTGCTGATCCGGACCCAGCCCCGGACGCCCGCTCCGAGCGCTGCAGCGTCGAGGCCCTCCGGGAGGGCGATCCTCACCGTCTGCTCGCTCGACGCCTCCCGCGACACGGCGCTGGCGACGAGGTGCTGCGGATGCGAGACCTCGACCGCGCGGATGGCGAATGGACGGCCGCCGTTGTGGCGCAGTCTGAGAAAGGTCGATCGCCCCGACTCGTCCGCGGAGGCATTCGCCCACATCCGCACCGACGCGGGCAGGGCCTCGATGAGGGGCCGCACCCTGAGCGTGTAGGGGATCTCGAGCGACGGAGCCTCGGGGTGGTCGGTCGTGATCCGGACGGCGCCGGAGAAGATGCCCGCCGGCAGTGAGGGCGCTGCCTGCAGCTCGATCGGCACCGCGTCCGGTGCCGGTGGGGCGGGCGGCGCGTCCTCGACCTGACCCCATGGGGTCGGCGTTCCGCGGCTCGCGGCCGGCCCACTCTCACCGCCGGCGGCGGCGCCCCCGACGACCAGGTCGAGGCCCTCGCGGTCCGTGCTCGCCTCGAGAACCCGGAGCGGGCGGCCGTCGTCGCGTGCGAGAAGGAGCCGGGCCGCGCCGCTGCGGCCCTCGATGAGCGAGAGGCTGAAACGGAACGCCGGGCTCACCGTCACGGGCATGTGAACGTCGACGGAGAAACGGAGGCGGATCTCGGCCGCACCCGGCGCGTCGGTCGTCACCGCGATCAGCTTGGACAGACGCCCGCTCTGGCCCGCTGCGGTCTTGAGCCTCGCGACCAGCTTTCCCGACGAACCCGCCGGGATGACCGAGTCGAACTCGGCCACCGTGCAGCCTCAGGAGGGCGCGGCCTTGAGGATGCGGACCTCGGAAGGGCTGTCGTTGCGAAACACGAAGGTCGCGGTCGCAAGCTCACCGGCCGTGATGCGCCCGAGGTCGAGATCGGCCATCTCGACCCGGAACAACCCTTCGCCCCTCTCCTCCTCGCCGGCTGCCACAGACGCCAGCAGCAGCGCGAGCGCGAGCGTTCCGACCGCTTTCCTCATGCGTCCCCCAGGCACCGCGCGACCTCGGACGATTGTAGCAGCGGGCCCGCTTCAGCCCGCGACGGCCCGCTGTCCGAGGAGCCGCCCGTCGGTGGCGACCACGAGGCACTCGACCGGCACCGTCCGCCGCGCCCGCCGCACCGCCTCGGTGGCGAGGCGCAGCAACCCGCCGCAGCACGGCACCTCCATGACCATGACCTGCAGTGAGCGGATCTCCGCCTCGTCGATCATCGCCACCAGCTTGCCGAGGTAGACCTCCTGGTTCGAGTCGAGCTTGGGGCAGGCGATGGCCAGCGAGCGTCCCCTGAGGTAGCGGCGGTGGAAGTCGCCGACGGCGAAGGCGACACAGTCGGCCGCCAGCAGCACGTCGGCGCCGCGGAAGAAGGCGGCCGTCGGCGGCACGAGGTGCAGCTGCACCGGCCAGTGCCGCAGCTGCGAGGTCTGGTCGCCGCCAGCCGCGGGCGGGCCCTCGACCGGTCGCGGCATGAGCTGCGGCCGCGAGCCCGGACAGCCGAGGTGGGGCTCGGGCTGCGCCAGCACCTGCAGGACCGGGGGCGTCGCCGGCGCTGCCGCCGCGCCGCCGGCTGCGAGGTGCCGGGCGACCGCAGCCTCGTCGAAGGCGGCGGCCTCGCGGCGGATGACCGTGATCGCGCCCTGCGGACAGTGGCCGAGGCATGCCCCGAGGCCGTCGCAGTAGGTGTCGCTCACCAGCCGCGCCTTGCCGTCGACGATCGCGATCGCGCCCTCGGCGCAGGCGCTGACGCAGTCGCCGCAGCCGTCGCAGCGCTCCTCGTCGATGACGATGACGTCCCTGAGCGGCATGCTCAGGCTCCTTTGGGCTCGCGCAGCATCGTCAGCAGCATGCGCGCTCGCTCCGGAGCGTGCAGCGCGTGCGGCACGCCGGCGGGCATCCGCACGATCTCGCCGGCCCGCGCGTGGACTGCGACGCCGCCGATGCTGAGGTCGAGCGCCCCGTCGACGACCAGCACCAGCGCGTCGAAGGGAGCGGTGTGCTCGGACAGCCCCTGCCCGCGGTCGAAGGCGAACAGGGTCACGTTGCCGCCGCCGGTCCGGGCGAGGACCCGGCTCACGATCGCCCCTTCGGCGACCTCGACGAGTCCGCTCACGGCCGTTGCGCGGTCGGCCGGGAGCTCGATCGGGGCTTGGGACTGCGGTGCGCTCATGGTCGTGCCTCCAGTGGACGATGCCTTGTCACGGCCCCGATGATGACGGCCCGGAAGGCAGGCGTCCTTGACCCGGGTCAAGCGCGCGGGTACACGGCCCCGGAGACCATCACCCCGACGGTCGCCCCAGGGCGCTCGGCGCGCCACCGGTCCGCGACCTCGGCAGGCCCGGCAACCGGCACGAAGCCCAGGCGGAGGGCGAGCTCCGGCGCGAGGCCGGAGTGGAGCCGCACCGTGTACCTCCCGGTCTTTTCCACCAGGCGCAGCGTGGTGTGACCGTACTGCACCCAGCCGCGGGCCAGGCGCTCGGCGATGGCCGCGGGGCTGGGGTCGGCCAGAAAGGGCTCCATCGCGGGCGAGCCGGCGCCGCCGTCGAGAGCGGCGACGAACAGCAGCTCGCCCCCGGGGGCGAGAAAGCGGCTGGCCGCGTCCAGTGCCTTGTGGGCCTGGATCAGGGTCCTGTCCTCGGGGGCCCCGCCGGCCGCGGCGACCATGAGCTCGAAGGGTGGTCCGGCCGGGACCTCGAACCAGGTCCGCACCCGCTCGACGGCAGCCGCGAAGCTCTGCTCCAGGGGCCCCGCCGCCGCCCACGCCGTGCCGCCGTCGCGTCCGCGCACCAGGCACACCGCCAGATCCGGAGGGCGCAGGGCGGCGCCGCGGCGGATCTCCTCCGCCACCGGGTTGCCGACCAGCAGCCCGGGCTCGCACCCCGGATGGCGGGCCATCCCTCCGCCGGGCGAGGCGCTCATCACCAGCGCGTGGTTGGCCTGGATCTCGGTGTGCCCGGCGAGCCCGGGGAAGATCATCTTCGGGCCGCCCCCGAAGCCTGCAAAGTAGTGGTGCCGGACGGTGCCCACCGTCACCAGGAGCCCGGCCTCGACCGCCCGCCGGTGCAGGCGCAGGGGCAGGCCCGGACGCAGCTCGCCGACCGCGATCAGAGAGGCCTCGTCGCGGCTGTCGTGCTCGATGAGCTCGACCCCGGCCGGAAGCTCGCCGACGAGCTCGCGTGCGCCCGCCGCGCCGAGCCCGGGGTGGGTGCCGCAGGCCACGGCCACCAGCGTCCGGTCCGCGGGGACGCCGGCCTCCCGCAGCCTGCCCAGGAGCACCGGCAGGATCCGGGGCAGCTCGACCCTGCGGGTCGCGTCGGGAACCACGAGAACCGCGCTGCCGCGGCCGCGGGCGAGCTCCGCGAGAGACGGACCGCTCAACGGGCGGTCGACCGCATCGCCGACGATCCGGGCCGGGTCGCCGCCGCCGGGAGCCGAGGGCGCGAGCGGCCGCACCCGAAGGCCCCGCAGATCGACCGCCAGCCGTTCCGTGCCGCAGGGCAGCGTGACGATCACCGCTGCACCATAGCACCCCGAGCGGGACCCGGTTCGGGTGTCGCCGCCGATGGCGACGGAGCTCAGAGCTCGATGCCGAGGACCTGGCGTTGGTACGCGCCGAGGCTCGGGTAGGAGCGGAAGGGCTGACCGCGGGCCGCGTCCCAGTCCGGCAGGGGCACCGCGACCGAGGCGTCCAGGATCTTGACCGCGAACAGGCGAAAGGCCGCCCAGAGCTCCTCGCCGCCGACCATCGTCCGCGGGTCGAAGCCGTCGCTCGTCACCCGCAGGCTGCGCGCGCCGCCCGCCGCTCCAGGCTGATCGAGGAGCAGGTCGAGGACGCCGATCGGTTTCGAGCCGGGCCGCGCCACCACCCCGACCGCCACCGCCTGCACCTCCCGCAGGTCGAGCTCGCGGCTGTGGCCGCTGCAGTCAACGCGCAGGAGGTGGCCGTCGAGGGCGAGCGGGACGGCCTCGGTCACCTCGAGGACTGCGGTCCGCGAGGTGGCCGCCGCCGGGTCCGTTGCGGGCGGCCGGTTCGCCGACGGCCCGGCGGCGCCGCGCACGCGCCCGCCCCGGGCGAGGCCCCACATCGCCACCTCGAGCTCCGGACGGGCATCCGCCGGGGTCTCGGGGTGCTCGAGCGCGGCGCGGACCATCGCCTCGATGCTCGGCGCCTCGAGCAGGAGGCCGAGCCGTGCCATGCGCAGCAGCACCGCCGCCGGCGTCGAGGACGACGCGCGCTGCCGCGCGAGCTCGAGGGTCTCGACGGCGGACACCACCCGTTGCTCCTGGTCGAGGATCTCCGCGATCCGCACCGCCGCCAGCGGGTCGATCGCGACCTCGGGAACGTGGACCAGAACCTCCTCCCAGTGCGAGACCACGAAGCCCGAGTCGTCGGAGCGGAGCGCGCCGAGGATCGCCCGCACCATCGGCTCCACCGCCCGCGCGGTCTCGCCGTGGGCCACAGCCAGGTTCCAGAGCGCCATCGCCGCGTCGACATTGTCGGGCTGCTTCGCGACCTCGTGCTGGAGCGCCTCCAGGGCCCCTTCGACATCCCCCGTCCTCGCCTTCGCCACCGCGCGGTCGACGGCGGGGTTCTCCAGCAGGGTGACCTTGTCCTCGATCGCCTGATGGATGAAGCGATCCTCGATCCGGAAGTGGGCCATCACCGCCGCGAAGACCACTCCGAACGCGAAGCCCCAGACGTGGGCCCAGAAGCCGACCCCGCCTCCCCCGGACCTGCGCAGCACCGCGTCCATGGCCTGGGCCGACAGCAGCTGGATCCCGAACCAGCCGGGGAGGATCACCCAGGCCGGCGCCTGGAAAGGGCCCACCGGCACGCCCAGCCAGAGGAGGAAGCGGACCTGCGAGCGGAAGTAACGCACCAGGAACGCGCCCATCACGCCGGCGATGGCGCCGGAGGCCCCCACCAGGGGCACCTCGAGAGCCGGGTAGCGCACGGCGTACATGAGGCCCGCGACCGCGCCGGCCGCGAGGTAGAAGGCGACGAAGAGGGGGCGCCCCCAGACGTCCTCGACGAAGGGGGCGACGACCCAGAGCATGAGCAGGTTGAGCAGCAGGTGGAACCACCCGGTGTGCAGGAACTGGTAGGTGACGAGGTCAGCGGCCTCGAGCCTGACCGGGACCAGACCGAAGCGGTAGAGCAACGACTCCTGCAGGCCGCGGTGGTAGGCGTCGAGGATGGTGTCGAAACGCCGCTGCTCCCACTGCAGGCGCTCGGGATCCGAGGGCGCCCGGGGGCCGTCGCGCCGCATGTGCTCGGCGAAAGCGACCGCCTTCTCGTCGCCGAGCTCGATGGCGAAGATCTGCAGGAAGCGCTCGTCGATCTCGAGGTAGGGATGCTGGGTGAAGTACCCGAGAGCCTGGTGGAGGCGAAGGAAGCCGAGCATCTGCTGCTCGTGCTCGCCCGGCGCCATCAGGATGAAGGTCACCGTGCACGCGACGATGATCGAGAACGTGACCCACGGCAGCCGGCGCACGCTCGTCTGCTCGTGGCCGAGGGGAATGATCATGCGGTCTCCAGCCGCCTCCAACGTTACTACAGCGGGCGCCCGCCAGAACCCGCTCGCCTCGGTCCGAGATGTCTCCCGGTACCCCCCGGGTTCCTGCTGCCTTAACCGGGCCCGACCTCGCTCCGCAGCCGCTGCGCGAGCTGCAGCAGGGCCGGGTCGGTCGGGTGGCGGTCGAGGGCTCGCGCGAGGGTGCTCGCGGCCTCGGCGAAGCGGCCCTGGCGGAGCTGCAGCGAGACCAGGCTCGCCGCCAGCGGCGCGGAGTCCGGCTCGAGCTCGAGCGCTCGCGCGAGCGCCAGCGCGGCGTCGCTGCCGCGGTCCGCCCGCTCCGCGACCCGTGCGATGCGCGTCAGGAGGCGGACATCCCCGGGCGCCATGCCCCACGCGCGCCGCAGGTGAGCGAGAGCCGTCGGCGCGTCGCCGCGGCGCTCGGCCAGTGTCGCGAGCGCGAGGTAGGGGTACGGAGAGCCGGGGTCGAGGCGCAGGGCCTCCTGCGCCGCAGCCAGGGCGCCCGCCGCGTCCCCCTCGAGGTCCCGCGCGACCGCGAGCAGAGACCAGCACCGCGCGCGCTGGCCGCGCGCGGCCGGGGGCTTCGCGAGCAGTGCCTCCAGGTGCTGTCGCGCCGGGGCCGGGTCACCGTCATCGATCGACCACTGGGCGAGCTCGAGCTGCACGGCCGGCGCCGCGGCGAGCGGAGCCAGGACCTGTCGGGCCTCGAGGTCGAGGCCCAGGCGTCGCAGCTCGCCGGCGAGGGCGAGCGCGTTGTCGACCCGGCGTCGCGGGTAGAAGCTGTCGCGCAGCTCGAGGCCCCGCATCCGGACCCCTGCCTCCTGCCCGGGTGTCAGGTCGACGGGCGGCGACCGCAGGCCCGGGGCGATGGCCTCGGCGATCGCCAGCTCGGCAAGCGCGGGCTCGACGCGGCCGTCGGCGAGGAGCGTCAGGGCTCGCAGCCGCCGCAGACCAGGCAGCGAGGGATCGCGGAGGAGCGCCGCCGCCAGCTGCTGCTCGGCCTCAACCACGTCGCCGCTCAGCAGTGCGGAGCGCGCGAGGTTGGCCGCCCCCACCGGATGGGCGGGCATCCACCGCGCCTGCAGCGACCCGATGCGGCCGAGCATCGGCGCCAGCACCTCCCGCGGGACCTCGCCGAAGTCGCGCAGCGCGAGGCGGCGGGTGCGCTCGACGACCGGCGGCCAGGCGATCGCTCGCCCTCCGGCGAGCTTCGCCGCCAGCGCCCCGGGGTTCTCGGGCGCGGTCGCCCGCGCCCGCAGCCACCACCACCACCCCGCGGTGTCGACGCTGAGAACCGCGGCCGCGGCGATGGCGAGGCCGATCCACGCCCGCTTCCCCGGGCTCACGGGTCGATGCCCTCCCCGTCCTCGTCGACGAAACAGAGCGCCGAACGCAGCACGGTTCCGGTCCGCGCCGTCACGCGATCGCGGGCCAGCCGCACGAGGTCCAGGACCTCGGCGGCCCGCGCGTTCTTGGCGGTCGAGACGCGGTTGGCGCCATCCGACGCCAGGCTCGCTCCGCCCACCGTGAGGCCGAGGCACCCGGCATCGGCGAGCACGGTCTCCGCCCGCACGCCCTCCGAGCCGACGAAGACGGGCGCCGTGGTGCGGGGTCGCCGTGGCGGCGGCCCGCCCGCGTCCCCGCGCCGCCGGTGCAGGTCGTGGCGGCCGTCGGCCGCGAGGTGCAGCCGCGCCCTGATGACGACCCGACGCCGGAGATCGAGCCTGCGGCGTGAATCGGGCTCCACCGACCGGGTGGTCAGTCGCAGCCGCTCGACCGCGGCACCGGGTCGCGCCACCTCCACCCAGTCCAGGACGCCGTCGAGCGGGAAGTCGCCCCGTCCGGAGGCCTGGATCACTCCGCCGACCGTGCTCGAGGCGGCGGCAAGGGGCTGCGTGCCCGGGAGGCCGGTCCGTGCCGCGGCTCGGCACACCTGTGCCATCATGGCACCACCGCCTGCGACCGCACCCTCGAGCTCGAGCTCCCACAGGCCCAGGCTTCCGCTGAGGTTGAGCACCGGCACCCGCAGCCCGCGGTCCGAGGGCACGAGGCGGCTGCCCGAGCCGAGGACCAGCCACTGCCGGCCGTGGGTCGCGAGCAGGTCAAGGGCCCGCTGAAGCCCGTCGGCACTGCGACATCTGATCAGCAGGTCGGCCGTGCCGCCGACGCCGAGGGCGGTCCAGGCGCGGAGGTCGACCCGCTCGTGGATCTCGGGCTCGCCGCCCTGCTGCAGGCTCCGGAGGTCTTTCTTCAGGCTCACGAACCGGTCCCGGACGCCAGACGGCAGGTTCTGAAGATGCTGGCACGCACTTTGCTTTCTATGGCGGCAGCCGGACACCCAACGATCCGGTCCACCGCATCATACCTCCTCCTTCCTCCTGCGGGCCCCCCGGCCCGCACCCTTTTTTTTGCGAGCCGGATCATCCCTGCTCCCCGGTCGCTCCGTTCGAGCGTCTCACCCGTCGTCCTCCAGGTCCGTGAGGCAGAGATTGCGGATGTGGTAGAGCAGCACCTGGCGCGAGATGCCGAGCTCGCGCGCCGCGGCGCTGCGGTTGCCGCCGTGCCGCGAGAGGGCCGCGGTCAGGAAGCGGCGCCGAAAGTCCTGCTGGGCCTGCTCCCAGGTCGCCGCCGGTGCCGGCTCCTCGCCGGCGCAGGGCAGGTGCTCGGGGCGCACGACGCCGCCGCGCGCCCTGACCATCGCCACCTCGACCACCTGCTTGAGCTCGCGGACGTTGCCCGGCCAGTGGTACCGGCGCAACGCGCCTTCGGCCTCGGCGCTCCACGACGGCAGTCGCAGCCCGTGGCGGGCGCAGGCCTCGCGCTCGAAGAGAGAGCGCAGGAGCGGAATGTCCTCGCTCCGCTCCCGCAGGGGCGGGATGAGCACGTCCGGCGCCGCGATGCGGAAGAAGAGGTCGCGGCGGAAGGCGCCGTCCCGCATCCGCCGTTTGAGGTCGCGGTGGGTCGCCGAAACGATGCGGACATCGACCCGCCGCGCCTGGTGGGCGCCGACAGCCCGCACCTCGCCGGATTCGATGAAGCGCAGCAGCTTGACCTGGAGCCCGGGGTCGAGGTCACCGATCTCGTCGAGGAAGAGCGTGCCGCCGTCGGCAGCGACCGCCAGGCCCAGTCGTGAGCGGTCGGCGCCCGTGAAGGCCCCTTTGACCGATCCGAAGAGCTCCGCCTCGAGGAGGCTGCCGGGGATGGCGGCGATGTTGACCGCGACGAAGGCGCCGGAACGGCCCGAGAGGCGGTGCAGCGCTCGCGCTGCGACCTCCTTGCCGACGCCCGTCTCACCGAGGAGGAGGATCGGAAGGTGGGTCGGTCCGAGCTCGCGCAGCTCGCTGCGAAGCCACCTCGCCGCCTCCGACACGCCAGCGAAGCCGGTGTCGTCGACCTCGCCGCTCGTCGCCACCCGGCCTCTCGGCAGCACGAGGTCGAGAATGCCGAGGATGAGATGCCGGACCGGTCCCTCGCTGAGCTCACCCCCGAGCGGAACCACGAGCAGCCGGCCATGACGCATCTCGGGTCCCGGAGGCCCGTCGCCGTGGCGCCACAGGAGGCTGCGGTCGGCGCCGTCCCGGATTTCGAGCCCTCCCACCCCGAGCGCGGCGAGCAGCGTGGCCGCCTCCGCGGGCTCTCCGCCGTCGACACCGCCCCTCTCCACGACCCTGGCGAGCGCGGTAACGACCTCCCCCGCGCGGCCGGCGACGCCGTCGCAGGCGTCAGCCCAACCCACCAGCCCAGCCGCGCGGAGGGTCCGTGCCGCGCGCCGCCGGCGCTCGGGTTCGACCGCCAGCCGGCGTCCGGCGACCCGCTCGGCAAGAACGAGGGCGAGCGCGCCGGCGGGTGTCTCGACATCGATCTCGACGGCCCCGGCCGCAACCCGACCGCTGTCGGAGGGGCCCGCGAGGAGGGCGGCCGCCTGCGCCACCCCCCACCCGTCACCGGGCGCCGCGGGCGGTCGGTCGCCGGCCGCGGCGGCGCTCAGCGCCAGCCACGCCTCGCCCTCCTGACCGGCCCGCCGCAGCAGCTCCGCGGCGCGGCGCGGGTCGCCGTCGAGCAATGCGGCGGCTCCCCGCAGGAGGCTCAGCCCTTCGTCGAAGCGGGCGTCGCCGTTCGCGACCGTCCGCGAAAAATCCTCCAGGCGCCGGCGGAATGCGACTTCGTCACCGACGGCGAGCGCGAGCCTCGCCAGCTCGCCCTTCGCGAAGGGGTCCACCGGGTCGAGCTCGAGCAGTCGCTCGAGCCGCTCCGCGGCCTGCTCCACCCGCATCTGGTCGACGTCGGCGACCGCGAGGTTGAAGAGCGGACCCGAGATGAGGTGCGCGAAGCCGGCCGCCCGCAGCAGCTGATAAGCGAGCAGATCGTGCCGCACCGCCACCCGGCTCTCGCCGAGAGCGAGGGCCGCGGCACCGAGGTCGAGCTCGAGCATCCCGCGCAGGCCCGGCCCCATCGGGTTCCGCGCCAGCACCCGCAGCAACCGCCGCGCTGCGGAGGCGTCGCCCCGGTCGATCAGCGCAACCGCCTCGCGGTGAGCCGCACGGACCCGCAGTGCGGTGTGCCGACCGGCGAGAGCCCGCGTCGCGCGGGTCCCGGGTCTCCCGCCGGGTGGGTCCGCGAAGAGGAGATCGATCTCGATCCGCCGCGCGACGAGCTCGCCGAGGCCCGGGCGGCACGCCGCGAGCGCCGCCCGCGGCGGCGCGCGGTCCGCTTCGGGGTTGCAGCGCTGGCCGACCAGCACCAGGGCCGCCGCCTCGGCTGCCGCTCGCGGCTGTGATCTCGCCTCGTCGAGGGAAGGGACCCGCCGCGCCGCACCCGGCGCCGGGTCCAGGTTGTCGAGCCAGACGGTCAGCGCACCGCGACCTGCCGGCGCGACGCCCGCGAGGGCGGTGCGTGCTCCCGCGAGGTCGAGCACGGCCAGGCAGGCTTCGGCAAGCAGCAGCTGCAGCCGATCGCCGAGGGCTCCGCCGGCGAGCTGCGCCAGGAGCTCCCGCACGAGACCTGAGTCGAGGCGGTCGAGGCTCCCTCTCGCCCACGCCTCGAGCTCCTCCGCGTCACCGCTGCCGAGGGCCTCATGCAGCAGCCGCTGGGGGCTCCCGGGCGCGTGCAGGGCCGCCACCTGGAGGTGCCGCGGGTCCGCCGCGAGCGCCCGTGGTTCCGGAAGCCGCCAGCGTCCCTCGGACTCCACGACTCCGAGAAACCGGCGCTGGATCTCCAGATCCGCCGGTGGGAGCGCCGCGTGCAGCGCGAGAAAGCCGGGCGGCAGGCCGTCCGGCGCCAGCGCCAGCCAGCTCTCCAGGATCGACCCGCCGCTCCCGGCCGCGGGCCCGCCCGGCGGCCGCCGCCGCGGCGCCGGCGTCAGCCTCCGCAGGAGGCCGTTCGTGAGGGCCCCCCGATCGGCCGCTGCAAAGGGCTCGAACCGCCGCTGCCGGGCGTCAATGAGCTCCTGAGCGACCGCGGGCGGTACGCCGGTGATCGCGAGGTTGCGGGGCGAGATCCCCGCACCGGGCGGCGGCGGCTCAGCCGCCCAGCCGCGGGGAAAGAGCCCCACCGCGACCGCGCTGCAGCCCTCCCGCTGCGCCCAACGGGCCAGTGCGTTGAGCTCTCCGTGCGACAGCCTGCCGACCACGATCAGGGCGCCGTTCTCCCCCGGAGTCCGCGCCCACCGCTGATCGGCGCCCGGCTCGTCGGCCGCCTCCAACCACGCCGACCGGCCGCGGCGGCGCAACGCGCACCAGAGGGCCGCCGCGAGCCGCCGCGCCGTCTCCTCGGGGGGGACCCGCCACTGGTGGAGATCGCCCTCAGCCGGCAGCGGCAGAGGGTCCCACCGGAGAGCCCAGAGCGCCCGGGCCGTCAGGGGGTCGAGCGATCCTCCCAGCTCTCGCAGCTGTCGTGCGAGCGCGCCCTCGAGGGACAGCCCGGGCTCCGCCCGGTTGCCGTCGAGCTCCCCCGGCGGGAGCCCGGTGGCGCGCGCGACCCGATCGATGACCGCAGCACGGGCGGCCTCCATGGCGCCCTCGCCGCCGCCGAGGCGATCGAGGAGCGGCGACAGCGGGCACGGAAGGCGGCCGAGCACCGCCCGCACGCCCTCCTCGCAGCGATGCAGCCGGAGCCCGGCAAAGGCCGCGCGGCCGAGCCAGAGGTCGAAGTCGCTCAGGAGGGACGCGGCCGCCGTCAGCTGGACCGCGGCGCGGAGGCGGTCCCGGCGCGACAGCGAGGCGGCGTTCACCGCGCGACGGGTGGTTGCCGTCTCCTCGGCGACGAACGGGGCGAGCCGCGGCAGGGGTAGGCTCGGGTGCTCGACCAGCAGGGCCGCAGGCTCCGGTATCCGCACGTCCCTACCCATCCCGCGCGCCCGCCACCAGCCCCTCCCAGGCGGCCCAGAAGCCCGGGAAGGACTTGCCGACACAGCTGCCGTCGTCGACCGTGAGAGGCCCCGCCGCCAGCGCTGCGACCGCCATCGCCATCGCCACGCGGTGATCGCCCGCGGCGGTCACCGGGCGCGCCGCACCGCTCTGCCGCCGGAGGGGCGAGGCGACGGTCAGCGCCGACTCCCCCACCTCGAGGACCGCCCCGAGCCCGCGGAGGTTGGCGACCATCACCGTGAGTCGGTCGCTCTCCTTGTGCGCCAGGTTGCCGAGGCCGGTGAGACGGGAGCCCGGCGGGGCGCAGGCCGCCACCACCGCGAGCGCCGGGAAGAGATCGGGCGTGCTCTCGAGGTCGGCCGCAATCGGGTCTGCGACCGGCCCGCTCGCCGAGACCCACTCCCCCTGCCAGGCGCACCTGAGACCGGCGGCGGCGAGCACCTCCAGAACCGCACGGTCGCCCTGCCGGCTGCGCGGGTCGAGAGGGCCGACGGTGACCCGACCGCCGGTGACCGCAGCAGCCGCGAGCAGGAACGCGGCCGCCGACCAGTCACCCTCGACCGTGAGGGTGCTCGGGCGCAGCCCTCCGGCAGGCACCTGCCAGAGCCGCCGGTCGGCGCTCGCCACCACCTCCGAGCCGAAGGCGCGGAGGACCTCGCTCGTCAGGTCGAGGTAGGGTGCGGAGGGCAGGGGACCGGCCACCTCGAGCTCGAGCCCCTGCTGCATCAGCGGCGCCGCCAGCAGCAGGGACGAGACGAACTGTGAGGACAGCCCGGGCCGAATCGCGGCTCGCCCGCCGGCGAGCCGGTGGCCCTCGACCGTGGCCGGCAGAAAGCCGCCCGCGGCCTCGATCCGCGCCCCGAGAGCCCCCAGCACCTCCAGCAGGGGCGCCATCGGGCGCTCGCGCAGGCGCGGGCTGCCGTCGACGGTCGCCCGGCCGGGAAGCGCCGCGAGCAGCCCCAGGATCAGGCGCGCGCCGGTGCCGGAGTCGGCGAGATCGAGAAGCGGCCGCCCGGCGGGGGTCGAACGTCCGCCGACGGTGACCTCGTCGCGCCACTCCACGGGCCAGCCGGCAGCGGCCAGGGCCGCGGCGAGGACCCGGGTGTCACCGCAGTCCAGCGGCCGGCGGATCCTGCCTCCGCCGGCGGCCGCCGCCGCGATCAGCGCCCGGTTGCTGATGCTCTTGGAGCTCGGGACCTCGACCGCCGCGTCGAGCTCCGCGTGCGGTCCCGGGAGCTCGCGCGGGATCACGGGCCGGCGCTCCCCTCTCGCACCGGAGGGCCGTCGGCGAGCGCGAGCGGCAGCGGCTCGAGGCGCTCGCCGACGAGGGCCCAGGAGCCGTCGTCTGCGACCAGCACCGAGGTCCTCGTGTCGAGCCAGGCCGGCATCACCAGCGCCTCGCGCTCGCCGCTGCGCCGCAGCCACGGCGAGTGGAAGTGCCCCCAGAGGACGACATCCACACCCTCGGCCCAGGCCGCCTCGGCGCTCCGCTCGAGGTCGGCGACGGGCTTGAAGAAGCGGAACCTGCGGTTCGTCATCGCGAGGTGGGCCTCCATGCGGCGGACGATGGACGTCGCCAGCCCGCGCGGCAGCAGTCGCGCCCACAGCCTGGCCGCCGCCGACTTCGAGATCGTCGACCAGAAGCGGTACTGGAGGTCGCGGCGGTTGACGAGATCGCCGTGCACGAGCTCGAAGACCCGGCCGCCGGCACTGAACCGGTAGCTCCGCCCGCTCCAGTCGAGCTCGGCGGCGAGCTCGGGCTCGTCGAGGAAGAAGTCGCGGTTGCCCTCGACCACGACCAGCCGGAGGCCGCGACCGCGCAGCTCGCGCCACACGCCCAGCACCTGCCGCACCGACGCCGTCCAGAACTTGGACATGCCGATCAGGTACTGGAAGGCGTCGCCGAGATAGATGATCTCGGCGACGCCCTCCTCTTCGGCCGCGCGCAGCAGCGCGATCATCGCCGCCGCGTCGTCGGCGCCCTGCCCGACGTGCGAGTCCGCGACGATCAGGCGTTTCATGCCGGCCATGGTAGCGCAGGCCGGGAGGTCGTCACACGTTGGAACGACGCACGCTCGAACGACGGGACCGCCTGTGCCGGCTAGCCGTTGCGGCGCGCGAACTCCTCCATGAAGGCGCACAGCGCCTGCACTCCTGCCAGCGGCATCGCGTTGTAGATCGAAGCGCGGCAGCCGCCGACCGAGCGGTGGCCCTTCAGCCCGACCATGCCCTGGGCCTTGGCCTCCGCCACGAACTTCGCTTCCAGCTCCTCGCTCGGGAGCCGGAACACGACGTTCATGAATGAGCGGCTCGCCGGGTCGACCGGGCAGCGGTAGAACGCGGGGTGCGCCTCGATGGTCCCGTAGAGCAGCCCACCCTTCTGCCGGTTGCGCGCCTCCATCGCCGCGAGCCCGCCCTCGTCGCGCACCCACTCGAGGACGTTCCGGACCATGTAGATGGCGAAGGTCGGGGGCGTGTTGTAGAGCGACTCGTTGTCGGCGAAGGTGCTGTAGCGCAGCATGGTCGGCAGCTTGCCGTTCGCCTTCTCGAGCCAGGACTTGCGGACGATGACGATCGTCACCCCGGACGGGCCGACGTTCTTCTGGGCGCCGGCATAGATGAGGTGGAAGCGATTCGCGTCGAAGGGTCGCCAGAGAAAGTCCGACGACATGTCGGCGACCAGCGGGACCTGGCCGCTGTCGGGGAAGTCGTGGAACTGGGTCCCCTTGATGGTGTTGTTCGAGGTGACGTGGAGGTAGGCCGCCGCCGGGTCGAGCTCGTACTCGCCGGGTCCCGGGATGCGCGTGAAGCCGCCTGGCTCGCCGGTCGCGGCGGCGCGCGCCGAGGCGACGATCTTCGCCTCCTTGAGGGCCTTCTGCGACCAGGAGCCGGTGACGACGTAGTCGGCCGATCCGCCCGGCGGGATGAAGTTCATCGGCACCATCGCGAACTGGAGCGATGCGCCGCCCTGGATGAAGAGGACCAGATGGTCGTCATCGAGGCCGAGGAGAGCCTTCAGCAGGTCCATGGCCTCGTGATGCACGGCGTCGTACTGCGCCGAGCGGTGCGAGATCTCGAGCACCGACATGCCGGTGCCGGCCCAATCGGGCATGTCGGCCTTGGCACGCTCGATGGCGGGCGCGGGGAGAATCGCCGGCCCGGCGTAGAAGTTCAAGGTTGTGCTCATGGTCGCCTCCTATGCGGTGTGCTGCTGGAAGTCCTCGAGAATCCTGACCACGACGTCGCCGATGCGCAGCATGTTCTCACGGGTCGAGGCGCCGAGGTGCGGAGTCATGATCGCGTTCGGCGCGTCATAGAGAGGGCACGCCGCATCCGGCGGGTCGCTCATGAACACGTCGGTGGCGTACGCGCGGACCTTGGCCGAGCGCAGCGCCGCGACGAGGTCCTGCTCGTTCACGCAGCCGCCGCGCGCGGTGTTGATGATGGTCACGCCGTCCTTCATCTGCGCAATCGTATCCGCGTTGATCATGCCCCGGGTGCTGTCGGTCAGCGGCACATGCAGCGAGATGTAGTCGGCCTGGCCGAACAGCGCATCGAGGCTGACCAGGTCGACGCACTCGTGGCTCTTCAGCAGGGGGTCGTAGGCGATGACTCTCATGCCGAAGGCTATGGCGCGCCGCGCGAGCTCGGTGCCGATGTTGCCGGCGCCCACCAGGCCCAGGGTCTTGCCCATCAGCTCGCTGCGCTTGAGCTCTTTCTTGAGCCACTTCCGCCCGCTCATCGCGACATGCCCGTCCACGAGCCTGGTCGGCACCGCGATCATCAGAGCGAAGGCCAGCTCGGCCACCGCGACCGCCGAGGCCTCGGCGGTGTTGAAGACCTGGATGCCCTTCGACCGCGCGTACTCGACGTCGATGTTGTCGAGACCGACGCCGCCGCGGATGATCAACCGCAGGTTCGTCGCCTGGTCGATGTAGTCGCGGGTGCACTTGGTCTTCGAGCGCACGAGCACGACGTCGACCTCGGCGAGCCGGGCCTTGTCCTCGGTCACCTCACCGAAAACCTCGAGCTTGGCGGGCAGCGACGGATCGAAGGCGTCTGAGATCAGAATCTTCATGCTTCCCTCCCCGGGCATCAGTCGTCGAGCGGCCTCACCAGGAGACCGGAACGGAGCTTCGGTTCGAACCAGGTCGATTTGGGCGGCATCACGAGGCCTGCGTCCGCGACCGCGAACAGCTGCGCGATCGAGGTCGGATGGAGCGCGAAGGCGACGGCCCACTTTCCGGAGTCCACGAGCCGCTCGAGCTCCGCGAGCCCGCGAATGCCGCCGACGAAGTCGATCCTCTCGTCCGAGCGCGGGTCGCCGATGCCGAGCACCGGGCCGAGGAGGTTGTCCTGCAGGATCGCGACGTCGAGGCTCCGAACCGGGTCGGTGGCCGGATAGCTCCCCGCCTTCGCCCGCAGGAGGTACCACGCGTGGTCCAGGTACATGCCGAAGGCGGTCGGGGCCGGCGGACGACCGTCCTCGCCAGGCGCGAGATCGAAGCGCTCGCCGATCCGCGCCAGCAGGGCCTCGCGCCCGAGCCCGTTGAGGTCGCGCACCACCCGGTTGTAGTCCAGGATCTTCATCTCCCGGTCGGGGAAGATGACCGCGAGGAAGAAGTTGTACGCCTCCTCCCCGGTGTGCTTCGGGTTGGCCTCCCGGCGCAGGGTCCGGATGCGCGTGGCGGCCGCCGAGCGGTGGTGGCCGTCCGCCACGTAGAGAGCCGGGACGGAGCTGAAGGCGGCCGCGAGAGCCTCACGGTCCTGCGGCCGTTCGACAACCCACAGCACGTGCTGAATGCCGTCCGGCGCGACGAAGTCGTAGAGCGGCGCTCCCGCAGTCAGGCGTGCGACGAGGGCGTCGATCTCGGGGCGCGCTTTGTAGGTCAGGAACACCGGGCCGGTGTTGGCGTTGAGCGCGTCCACGTGTCGCGTGCGGTCGTCCTCCTTCACCCGGCGGGTGTGCTCGTGCTTTTTGATCCGGTCGTTCTCGTACTCGTCGATGCTCGCCCCGGCCACCAGCCCGGTCTGCACGTGGTCCCCCATCCGCTGCCGGTAGAGGTAGAAGGCGGGTGCGGCCTCGCGCACGAAGACGCCGTCCTCCTGCAGGCGGCGGAGGTTCTCCGCGCCCTTGGCGTAGACCTCGGGAGAGTAGACATCGGTCCCGGGTGGGAGGTCGATCTCGGGTTTGTTCACGTGCAGGAAGGACAGCTGGTTGTCGGCTGCCATCGCACGCGCCTCGTCGCTCGACAGCACGTCATAGGGCGGGCTCGCGACCCGGGCCGCGAGCTCCGGTCGCGGGCGCCACGCGCGAAAGGCTTCGATTCGGGCCATATCCCTGTCCTCCCCGCACATCCGGCAGCTTCGCCGAGCACGTGAAATCTATCACATGCCCGGGTGGACGGCTAGATACCGGGTTCGCGCCCGCTCAGGAGAGGGTGAGGCGGAGGCGGATCGGGGCCTCCCAACCCTCCGCCATGACGGTGAGGAAGAAAGGCCTGCCCGCCTCGAGCTGGCGCGGGCGCTCGAAGTACATGAGGTCGGCCATGCCGTAGCCCTGGGGCAGAGTGACCACGTCCCGGGCGGTGCCGCCGCGGGTGACCTGGAGGTCGGGAAAGAAGTTCGTCTGCGAGAAGCGGCCAGAGCTCGCCCACACCTGCCACGGGATCCCGCCGGTGCTGACCATCCGCCGGTCCATCGAGATCCTCCCGTAGCCCTTGCGCCACTCCCGCACCGTCGGCATCGGGTAGAGCACCTCATCGAGGTCGCTCAGCCAGAAGCTCTCGCGGTCGAGCGTTATCTTGGCCGCCGCGAGGTTCTGGACGCCGATCACCATCGGTACGAAGGGCTCCTTATCGCGCTGCCCGGTGAGGCTGAGGTTGGCCCACACCTTGCCGGAGGCGTCCTCGGCGACGAACAGGATCTGCGACGGCTCGTCGTCGTACCCGCCCACCGAACCGGCCACGGCCACCGCCACCCCGAGCGCGCCGACGACTGCAACGAGCCACTGCCGCATCACCACCCCCTCGTACCCGCACCCTCGGCAACGCGTCCCGAGAGCCGTGTGTTCCAGAGCCGCGCGTAGAATACCCCCTGCTCGGCTCGGCCGACTGCGGTCATGGTATCGAGAGACCTCCGACGCGCGCTCCTCGCCACCGTCTTCTTCGGGGCGGCCTCCGGCATCTTCACCGCGAGCCTCAACAACTATCTGGCCGAGGTCCACCATCTCGACGCCCAGGCGCGGGGCTGGCTCGAGCTGCCGCGCGAGCTCCCGGGCTTCCTGATCATGTTCGTCGCCGGCGCCATGCTCACCGTCTTCCGCGAAAGCCAGATGGCGGCCGCCGCGATGCTCCTGAGCGCCCTCGGCGCCGTCGGCCTCGGCTACCTCGCTCCCGGGCACGCGACCCTGGTGGTCTTCATCGTCATCTGGTCGCTGGGGGATCACATCATCTTCGCGGTCGAAGGACCGATCGGCCTCAAGCTCGCCGAGGGCGGCAAGGAGGGCCGGCGCCTCGGCCAGTTCGGAGGCGCCCGCAACCTCGGCACGATCGTCGGCGTCGGCGCGATCTTCCTCCTCGCCCGTCTCGTCGGCGACCGCTTCTCCCTCTTCTACGCGATCGCGGGTGCGTCCGCACTCGCCGCCGGCATTCTCTACGCCGGCCTCGGCGTCGGCCGTGGGGAGGCTCCGTCGCGCCGGCTCGTCTACAAGCGCAGGTACAACCTCTTCTACGCGATCTCGGCGCTGTTCGGCATCCGCAAGCAGATCTTCCTCGCGTTCGGCGCCTGGGTGCTGGTCGAGATCCACGGGGTCTCGGTCAGCACCATCGCCCTGCTGTACTTCATCGCCGCCACCCTGGGCGTGGTCTGCCGCCCCCTGCTCGGCGAGGTCATCGACTGGCTCGGGGAACGCACGGTGCTCGCCGTCGACGAGCTGCTCCTCCTCGCCATCTGCCTGACCTACGCCTTCGCGTCCGATCTGCTGCCGGGTCCGGTGGCGTTGTACGCGCTGTACGCGGCCTACGTTCTCGACATGGTGCTGTTCGCGCTGCGCGTCGCCCGTACCACCTACCTCAGCAAGATCGTCGACGACCCGGCCGACATCACCCCCACGATCTCCATGGGCCTCACCATCGACCACGCCGTCGCCATGACCCTGCCGGTCCTCTCCGGGTACATCTGGGAGGCCTACGGCTTCCGCTGGGTCTTCATCCTCGCCGGCGCCATCGCACTCGCCGGCTTCTTCGTCTGCCTGCGCATCCGAATCCCCGAGCGGTCAGGGATCAACGGTCAACGTCGACCATAGACGGGGGCGGCAGCAGCAGCGCGTTGAAGACGAGCTTGAAGGTCGCGGGCGTCGAGCCCCGGAACTGGGGCCGGATCGCGAACAGCACCAGCTGGCCCCTCCCGGCGCGCACCCAGACCTCGGCCGGCGTGTTCTGGAGCCCGTGCTCGCCCTCGAGGTAGCCGCTGCGGAGGAGCTCCCGCTGCGGATAGACGGCGACCACGCGGCGGTCGGTGTCGAGGCTCGGGATCGCGGTCGCCAGCACCGGCTCGCCGCGGCTGAAGGCGCCGCCGGCCGCCGGCATGCCCCAGGTCAAGGGGTGGTCTGCCACGAAGTCCACCGCCAGGAAGGCGCCGGGCACGCGCACGCCGCGCCCCTCGGCGACGTCGCGGACCGGCAGCTCGACGGTCTCGCCCTCGCCATCGTCGGAGCCGGGGCTCGCGAGGCCTTCGAGGAAGAGCCCGGTGGATCCGCCCCAGGACACCACCGTGCCGCCGCCGAGGACGAAGGCGGAGAGCTTCGCGAGGCCCTGCTTCGAGATCGGCGCCCGGTACTCGGGAGGAAAGTCGTTGACGACGTAGCGGTCGCCGCGCTTGTACTTGCCCTTGCTCAGCACGTCCCTGCTCGCATCCGGGAAGACGAGCACGTCGAACTCGCGCGCGAGCTCGAGGCTCTCGAACTCCGCCGGGCGGAGGACGCGGTACGGGATTCCGTAGCTGTCGAACAGGTAGCGCGTCCAGCCCGCGTCCATGTCGTGGAAGAAGGTCTCCACCAGCGCGATCCGCGGCCGGCGCAGCGGCAGGCGGGCGACCGCGGGCTCGGCGCCGAGGACGGTCGGCGGAATCGGCATCTCGTCGGCGAGGGCGCGCAGAGCCGTCGCACCGCGGCGGCCGCCCGTGATGACAAACGAGCCGGCCGGGAGGCTGCCGCCCGGGATCTCGAGCGCGGCGGTGATCCGGCTGACCTCGAGGCCCGCGGCGAAGGCGGCGAAGGCGGCCCGGTACGAGCCGTTGCTGGCCGCCGGGTAGGCGATCCCCCACGCGTCGTCCGGAACCTCGACCTCAACTCGAAATGCACCCTCGGGCAGCGGTTCGAGCAGCTCCTCGAGCGCCGCCGAGCGGAGGTCGACCTGGACGGTGTCGACTCCCATGTGCAGCGGCAGCGACCAGCTCGTGATGTCGTACGGCCGGATGAGCTCGCCGTCCGGGGTGTAGTGGCGCTCGGGGTAACGCTGCGCCTCGAGCACCTCCTTGATGAAGGGGCGGTAGGGTTGGGCCATCCGCACGACGATGTCGCCCTCGCGCAGCAGGAGCCGTTCCACCGCGACCTCTCCGCCCAGACGGTGGAGCTCGACCCCGTGCTCGCGCAGCAGATCCACCAGGGCGGCGAGCTCACTCGGGTCGTGCTGCGCCAGCGGCATCACGAAGTAGTACGGGGCCTCGCTCCGGCCCTTCACCACCTCCTTGCGGCAGAGGTCGTTGCGGAAGCGGAGGATGGCGTCCCGGTGCCGCGAGGCGGTGGCGAGGATCGAGCCCATCGACGACAGCTCGTAGGCGACGATGTCGTCGAGGCCCCAGCGGCCGCCGGGCCACGGCGCCAGCATGTTGACGCCCTTCGCGTACTCGGCGAGGCCCTTGCCGCCGACGCCGAGCTCGGTCGGCTCGACGACGATCGGGGTCGCGAGGCGGCAGCTCGCGGCCTCGGTCAGGAAGCTGATGACGTTCTTCCAGTGCGAGGTCTCGGTCGAGCCGGGCCAGTAATCGTCGAAGAGCCAGTGGCTCGCGACGCCGAGGTGGCCGTCGGCCGTCATGTCGCGCGCGAGGTTGGCGCCGAAGACCGCCGACCAGCCCCACAGCCCCTCATCGACCACCTGCGCGATCGGATCGTGGTTCGGCGGCACGTAGTAGCGCGGACCCGTCGAGCCCATCTGGTGCTTCTCGACCAGCACCTGCGGGTACCACTCCGTGCTGTAGAGGCGCGAGATGACGCGGGTGTCCTCCTGGGTCAGGGCGACGAAGTCGCGGTTGTTGTCGTGCCCGACATAGCGGTGGTAGACGCCCGGCAGCGACGAGCCCTCATAGGGCGTTCCGAGGTACTTCCGGTAGTGCTCGACGACCATGTCCATGCCGTCGGGGTTGTGGCTCGGGACCACCATCAGGACCACGTCCTCGAGCTGCCGCAGCACCGCCGGGTCCTCGGTCGTCGCCAGGGCGTGCGCGAAGATCGGCAGAGCCTGGCTCGGCGCGACCTCGCCGGAGTGCATTGACAGGGTCTGCATCACGAACACCCGGGCGCCGGCGAGCAGCACCTCGCGCTCGGCCTCCGGGATCGCGGGATCGAGAGCCAGGCGCCGGTTGACCTCCCGCAGCTCGTCGAGCCGCGCGAGGTTTGCCGGCGCCGAGATGAAGGCGACGACCATCGGCCGACCGAGCGGCGAGAGGCCGACCTGCCGCATCTCGAGCCGGTCCGAAACCGCGTCCAGCCGCTGCAGGTAGCCCGTGAGCTCGCTGTAATCCATGAGCCGGCGCTCGCTCCCGGGCTCGAAGCCGAGGACCTCGGCCGGTGTCGGAACCCCAGAGGTCGCCGCCGCGCCCGCTGCCGTCAGCACGCCCGACCCGATGGCGGCGAGCAGCAGTGCCCTGTGCAGTGCTTTCATGCCGTCCCCCTACTCCGGCGTACCGAGGTAGCCCAGGAGGAGCTGCTTCTTGTCCTCCATGAGCTCGCGGCTGCGGGCCTCGAGGACGAGCCGGAGCAGCGGTTCGGTGTTCGATGGGCGGACGTTGAACCACCAGTCGTCGAACTGGACCGTGACGCCGTCGAGGTAGTCGACCGCACCGTCCGCGAAGTCCTCGGCGAGCCGGCGGATCATGCCCGCCTTGTCGTCGACGTGGAAGTTGATCTCGCCCGTCGCGTGGTAACGGGAGAGCGGCGCGACGAGCTCCGACAGCGGCTGCCGGCTTTCACGGAGCTGGTTCAGGACCTCGATCACCGTCATCAGCGACGAGTCCGCCGTGTAGTTGCGGCGGAAGTAGAAGTGGCCCGCCAGCTCGCCGCCGAAGGGCGAGCCGTGGCGGCGCATCGTCGCCTTCATGAAGGAGTGTCCGACCCGCTCCCGAACCGGCACCCCACCGGCCTCCTCGATCGCCTCCTTGGTCGCCCACGACGAGCGCAGGTCGTAGATGATGGCCGCGCCGGGCTCGCGCTTGAGGAAGCGCGGCGCCAGCAGGCCCGTGATCTTGTCGGCCGAGATGAAGCGGCCCTTCTCGTCGATCAGGATCGCGCGGTCGGCGTCGCCGTCGAAGGCCACCCCGAGGTCGCAGCCGTGCTCGAGGACCGCCCGCTCGACGTCGACCAGGTTCTCCTGCTTGAGCGGGTTCGCCTCGTGGTTGGGGAAGCTGCCGTCGAGCTCGAAGTACAGCGGCACGAGCTCGAGGTTCAGCCGCTCGAGGATTGGCAGGTAGATCGTGCTCATGCCGTTGGCGGCGTCGGCCGCGAGCTTGAGGCGCGGTCCGGACAGCGTCAACTCGGCGAGCACGTGCTCGGTGTAGGCGGCGAAGACCGAGCGCTCCTCCTCGCCCGCCTGCGGCGGCAGGCCGGTCGCGACCGCGCTCGTCAGCACGAGCTTCTCGAGCTCGGCGATTCCGGTCTCGTAGGAGACCGGAATCGCGTCCCGCCGCGACATCTTGAGGCCGTTGTAGACCGCCGGGTTGTGGCTGGCCGTGACCTGGATCCCGCCCGAGGCGCCGAGAAAACCGGTCGCGAAGTAGTTCTGCGGCGTGTCGGCGACTCCGATGTCGATCACGGCGATCCCCCGCGCGCGAAGCCCGGCCTTGAGGGCACGAGCGATCGGCACCGAGTGGGTGCGCATGTCCCGCGACACCACGACCTGAGGTCCGCGCGCGAGGTCCTCGGCGTCGAGGAGGTCCCGGAAGTGGTAGCCGACCCGGTACGCGATCCCCTCGTTCACCTGGTCGGGGTAGGTGCCCCGGATGTCGTAGGCCTTGAAGATCCCTGCCATGTCTCCCCCTCGCGCTGGCTCGGCCGGCCGGGTCATGATACTGCAGCGGCGCGGCGGCCCCGGGTTATCATCCGGGCATGTGCGGACGCTTCGCCCTGGTCGTCGATGCTGCTGTCCTGGCCGAGGTTTTCGAGCTCGAACCTCCGCCCGGGCTCGCACCGCGCTACAACATCGCGCCGACCCAGGAGCTGCTGGCGGTGCGTGCCGGGACCTCCCGACCGCGGGAGTGGTCGCGTCTGCGCTGGGGGCTGGTGCCGTCCTGGGCGAAGGAGCCCGCGATCGGCGCGCGGATGATCAACGCCCGTTCCGAGACCGCGGCCGAGAAACCCTCCTTCCGCAGCGCCCTCGCGGCGCGGCGCTGCCTGGTTCCGGCGAGCGGCTTCTTCGAGTGGCAGAAGAAGGGGGCCGCCAAGCAGGCGCACTTCATCCACTTCCGCGACGCGCGGGTCTTCGCCTTCGCCGCCCTGTGGGAGCGCTGGTCGGGTGTGAGCCCTCCCCTCGAGAGCTGCACCCTTCTCACGACGACGCCCAACGAGCTCGTCGCGGAGCTCCACGACCGGATGCCCGTCATCCTGCCGCCCCGGCACCACGAGGAGTGGTTGCGGCCCGGTCCCCTCGCCCCGGACCGTCTGACCGAGCTGCTCGTCCCCCACCCCGCCGCCGGCATGGAGGCGCACCCGGTCAGCGGCTACGTCAACCGGCCGGGCAACGACGGCCCGGAGTGCATCGCACGCTCAGCGACACACGACTGACCTTCGATCGCTCGGCCCATTCCGAGATCCGCGAGGTGGGCAGAGGTCGATTCCGGATTTCGGATTTCGGATTTCCGCTCACCCTCCTGAACCACAGCGGCACAGAGAACACAGAGAAGCCACAGAGAGAGTTCATGACCTCACAATACGATCATCTCTGAGTGGTCCTGCGATGGGTCGGACAGCTCCCTGTGCGGCTCTGTGCACTCAGTGCCTCTGTGGTTCAGAGCACCCCTGGAATCGATTGGTGTGACCGACCCGAGAGGGCCATGCCGCGGCCGCAGTACCTGCCTGCTGCCGCGGCCGCTGCTCCCAGCCGTCACCGCCATCTGCCGCTCTCACTGAGCCTGAATCCGGGCGCGGGCACGGAGACGGAAACGGGTGCGGTGGAGGTGCGTATACTCTCTCGACTCTATGAGCGGAGGACGAGCGATGAGCGACAGAATGTGGTACGTGGCGGTCGGCGGCCAGAGCGTCGGACCGATGAGCGAGGCCGAGCTGGTGGATGCCCTGCAGGCCGGGACCTACGCCCCCAACATCCAGGTCTACTGCCAGGGCGTGACCGAATGGGCGCCCGCGAACGCGGTGCCGGTCCTCAAGGCCCACACGCCGCCCCCGCCGCCCCCCGGCCAGGCCCGTCGGAGCCGCGCCGACGAGGTCGACTTCGAGATCCACGGCTCCGAGATGCAGTTCGTCGAGATCGAGCTCGACCCCGCCGAGAGCGTGGTCGCCGAGGCCGGCTCCATGATGTACATGGGCGACGGCATCCAGATGCAGACGATCTTCGGCGACGGCTCCGGCCAGCAGGGCTCCTTCATGGACAAGCTGGTGGGCGCCGGCAAGCGCCTGCTCACGGGCGAGAGCCTGTTCATGACGATCTTCACCCACCAGGGCGCGGGCAAGGCCCGGGTGGCCTTCGCCGCCCCCTACCCCGGCCGGATCGTGCCGGTCGACCTCGGCCGCCACGGCGGCACCGTGATCTGCCAGAAGGACGCCTTCCTGTGCGCCGCGAAGGGGGTCGCGGTCTCGATCGCCTTCCAGAAGCGGATCGGCACCGCGCTCTTCGGCGGTGAAGGCTTCATCATGCAGAAGCTCGAGGGCGACGGCCTCGCCTTCATGCACGCCGGCGGCACCATCGTCGAGCGCGAGCTCGCGGCCGGCCAGAGCCTGCGCGTCGACACCGGCTGCCTGGTCGCCCTCGAGTCCTCGGTGAGCTTCGACATCGAGTTCGTGGGCGGCGTCAAGTCGGCGATCTTCGGCGGCGAGGGGTTCTTCTTCGCCCGCGTCCAGGGCCCGGGCAGGGTCTGGCTGCAGTCCCTTCCGTTCTCCCGCCTCGCCGGTCGCATCTGGCAGTCGGCGCCGCAGGCCGGCGGCAAGGACCGCGGCGAGGGCTCGCTGCTCGGCAAGATGGGGGGCATCGGCGGGTTCTTCGACGGCAATTGACACGATTCGGGCACGCCCGAATCGCGCCACTTGCGAGCGTTCGCTGCGCGAACGCGAGACTCAGGCGTCGCCGAGACGCGCCGCGAAGGCGTCGAGGATCCGCAGGTAGGGCTCGATCGACGGGATGAAGTGCCGCTCGTCGCGCGCGTGCGGGCCGATGCCGGTCTGGCCCCAGACGACCTGGTTGCCGCCCGGGGCGAAGCGCGCCGAGGAGCCCGGCAGCTTCCTGCCGACGACCGCCGGCGAGCCCGAGACCTCCGCCACCGCCGCGAGCAGATGGTGCAGCCAGGGGTTGTCGGGCGGGCAGGCGACGCCGGGCTCCATCAGCTCGACGGTCGCGGCGAGGCCGAGCTCGAGGCACAGGGCGCGGACCTCGGCGAGGAGGCCCTCGAGATCGTCGCCGGGGATCGGCCGCACCTCGACGCCGAGCACCCCGGTGCCGGCCGTGATGTTGTAGACGCCGGCCTCACCGACGGAGAGGAAGGGGAACCGCGTCGAGCTCTCCCAGCCGTCGATGCTGGACAGCGTGAGGTGGCGCGCGAAGACCGAGCCGAGAACCGCGCGGACCTCGATCAGGCGGTCGAGGAGGTCGGCCGGGCCGCCGGCGGTGCCGGTGTGACCGCAGGCGCCGCGGGCCTCGATCCTGAGCCGGAGGATGCCGCGGCTCTCCGGGCACACCGCGCCGAAGAGCTCGCTGCCGCGCTCGCCGGTCCGCTCGCCCACCACCAGCAGCTGCGGGCTCCAGCCCCGCTGCAGCGCCTCGGCCGCGAGCACGTGCGGGGTGCCGAAGGGCTCGCCCTCGCCGTTCTCCTCGTTGCCGACCAGCAGCAGGTTGAGGGTCGGGAAGGGCGGTCCCGCCGCCGCCCGCCGGGTCATCCAGACCATGTCGCTCGCCACCACCGTCTTCATGTCGGCGGCGCCGCGCCCCCACAGGTACTCGCCCTCGACCCGCGGCTCGAACTGACGGTCATCGGGCTCGGGGCGGACGACGTCGAAGTGCCCGCACA
>JALOKS010000288.1 GCA_025456385.1 Thermoanaerobaculales bacterium
ACGGGCTGCGAAACGCCCTCCAGTCGATGCCCAGCCTGCGCATCCGCGAACGGAGGGTGTGGGGGTTGACGCGCAGCAGCCGCGCCGCGCCGCGGAGGCCCTCGATGCGACCGCCGGCCAGGCTCAGCGCCCGCTCGATGTGGGTGGCCATCGCCTCGTCCAAGGAGGCCAGGACCTCCGGCCCGGTCTGCGCCACGGCGGGCTTCGGGCCGCCGGCCGGCATCGACGCGGTGCGCCCGACCCCGAGGGCCTGGGCCACGTGCAGCCGCTCGCCGTTGCCGAGGATGGCGGCGCGGTCGATGACCGCGGCGAGCTCGCGCACGTTGCCCGGCCACGGGTAGCCGGTCAGGAGGTCGATGTCCGCCCTCGTCGGAAGAATGGGAGACAGGCCGAAGCGTCGTGACGCCCGCAGCGCGAGATGGGTCGCCAGGGCCGGCATGTCCTCGGGCCGCTCGCGCAGTGCCGGAAGCTCGATCGGGAAGACCGCGAGCCGGTACCACAGATCCTCCCGGAACTGGCCGCTGCTGACCATGCCGAAGAGGTCGCGATGGGTGGCTGCGACGATCCGCACGTCGACGCGCAGGCTGTGCTGCCCGCCGACCCGCTCGAAGCTGCCGTCCTGAAGGACCCGCAGCAGACGAACCTGCGCCGCCGGGGACAGCTCGGCGACCTCGTCGAGCAGCAGAGTGCCGCCGTCCGCGCGCTCGAACCAGCCCTTGCGCTGGTGGACCGCGCCCGTGAAGCTGCCGCGCTCATGCCCGAAGAGCTCCGAGTCGACGAGCTCGCTGGGTATGGCGCCGCAGTTGACGCGCAGGAAGGGGCCGGCGGCGCGCCGCGACCGGTTGTGGATGGCGCGCGCGATCACCTCTTTGCCGGAGCCGGTCTCACCGAAGATGAGAACCGGCACGTCGGATTGGCTCACCTGGTCGACCTGGGCCATGACCTCGCGCAGCCCGGAATCGCCACCCACCAGGCCGTCGTCGATCTGGCGCCGTCCGAGCTTGGTCAGCAGAGTGTGGCGGTCGGCGCGCGCCGCCTCGCACTCGGTGGTGATGTCGTGCACCCGGCAGTGGGCGGCGAGCGCCGCGGCCAGAGGCTCGAGGAGCTCGGTGGCGATCTCGCGGTGGGCGGGCCGGAAGTGCCCCTTCCGGCCGGCGAGGAGAACCACCACCCCGAGCAGCCGGTCGGGACCCCAGAGCGGGCCGACCATGGCCTCCCCCTCCGCGCCGTCGGGGACGGCCACCGCGAAGGGGTCGTCGGCCGCGCCCTGCCGGACTGCGCGGGCCACGCGGTCCCCGCCGGCGGCGGCGAGATCGCGCAGAGAGTCCGGCCCGAGCACGCTGTGCGGCCGCGTGAGCGGCGACCCGGCGCAGCTCGCCGCCGCCAGGGTCTCGAGCGAGGGCCCGGCGAGCTCGAGTCGGCGGACCACCAGGGCCACGAGCGGCAGCCGCTCGGCGAGGACCGGGAGCGCGCGCTCGACACCCTCGACCAGCGTCGAAGCGGCCGCGAGACGGCGCCACAGCTCGAGCACGAGGTGCGAGTCGGCTGCCATGCCCTGTCCGGATCGTTTCATATCACGGATATGCCAGGAAATACAACAGAATTCTATGACAGGTCACGGAAATTTCCGAACGGAATCGCGATCCACCCCCCATCCGATCACCCAAGCTCCGCAGATACAGGTCCTTCTGACACCTGGCACGGGCCTTGAAGTGACCCCGCCGGGCCCAGTCGAGCCCGGAGAGGGCGCGGGTGGCGCCTCATGGAGGCGGGTATGGAGCATCAGGAGGGGCGCATCGCGCCGACGCCGACCACGCGACCTGTCGAGCAGCGCACCATGGGTTGGGAGGTCGCGCAGCGGATGGAGACCGAGCGGCCATCGGTGTTCGACCGCCTGTGGCCCGGGTGGCGCGAGATCCGCGCCGGCGCGATCGGGATGACGGTCTTCCTGCTGCTGTTCCTGGTCTCGTGCTGGCTGGCCGGCAACCCGTTTGCCGCCACCCAGCGGGTCCCGTCCGCGGTGGTCACCGCGCACGGCTGGGCCGGAACCGCCGAGTGGGCGGTGTTCTGGGGGGTGGTCGCGATCGCGGTCGTCCTGGAGTTCCTCGACGCGTCCGCCGGCATGGGCTACGGCACCGCCATCACGCCGCTGCTCCTGCTGCTCGGCTTCGACCCGATCCAGATCGTGCCCGCGGTGATGATCCAGCAGGCCGCGGCGGGCCTGCTCGGGGCCTACCTGCACCGGGAGTTCGGCAACGTCGAGTGGCGGTTTCGGCCCATGTCCGAAACGGTCCGGTTGTGGCTGATCATCGCCGGCGTCGGCTGCGTCGCGGTGGCGTTGTCCATCACCGCCGTGTACGGCGTGCTCAAGGTGGCCAAGGTGTGGATCAGCCTCTACGTCGCCATCCTCCTGGTGGTGATGGGGGTGGTCTCCCTCATCGGCTTCAAACGGCAGCGCGAGTACCGGCCCCGGCGGATGCTCGCGTTCGGAGCCGTCGCCGCCTTCAACAAGGGTGTGGGCGGCGGCGGCTACGGCCCGGTGGTGACTGTCGGCGGACTGCTCGCCGGCGTCCCCGTCAAGAGCATGCTGGCCGTGACGTCCATCTCGGAGGGGACGGTCTGCGTCGCCTCGATCGTGGTCTGGCTGGCGATGCTGAGCCAGGGGGTCGTCATCGACTTCATCCTGCTGCCGTCGATGCTCCTCGGCA
Organism: Thermoanaerobaculales bacterium; assembly: GCA_025456385.1. Classification (GTDB taxonomy): domain Bacteria; phylum Acidobacteriota; class Thermoanaerobaculia; order Thermoanaerobaculales; family Sulfomarinibacteraceae; genus Sulfomarinibacter. The sequence goes on from JALOKS010000288.1 coordinate 2,709, forward strand.
GCATGATCGCCGCGGTCCTCGCGCCGTACGCCACCCGCGTGTTCCCGGAGCGCCTGTGGCGTTTCGTCGTCCCCCTCTACTGCTGCGTCCTCGCCGCCTATGCGTTCTGGAAGGTCATGCCGCAGGTGATCGACAAGCTCGGGATGTGACCCGCCGAAGGAGGCCGCCATGACGATCATCACCCACGGGCTCAAAACCTACGATGTCGACCGCGACGGCTCCCTGCGCGACCCGCGTGACTGGGACGAGGACTTCGCCTCGCTGATGGCGCCGCAGGCCGGCGTCACCGAAGGCCTCACCTCCGAGCACTGGCAGGTGATCCGGGCGATCCGCAAGGTCTTCGACGAAACCGGAACCTGTCCGCTGGTCTACCAGACCTGCCGGGCCGTCGGCCTCGGTTTCGAGGGCCTCGAGGCGCTCTTCCCCTCCGGCTACCTGCGAGGCGCCTGCCTGCTCGCCGGGCTCAGCTTCAGGTCCGGCCTCCCGGGTGCGATCCACCGCGACTCCAAACTGGCCGAGATCGAGGCCGCGCTCGGCAACCGCAGCTACCGCATCGACGCCTGGGGCTTCCTGATCGACCCGTTCGAGTGGGACGAGGGCTTCGCAGCCATGAAGGCCTTCGAAACCAAGATGGCGACGCGGCTCGGCGACCGCCACTGGCAGATCATCCGTTACCTGCGCGGAGAGTACGAGCGGAAGCGGCAGGTGCCGACGGTCTACCAGACCTGTCGGGACAACGACATCTCTCTCGAGGAGCTCGAGGGCCTGTTTCCGGACGGCTACCACCGCGGCGCCATCAAGGTCGCCGGGCTCTGCATCCGCTGAGGCGGAGCCCGAGCCCCCGCGGGCGAGGCGTCCGCTCGATGAGGTCACGGTGTGGCTCGGCTGAGCCCGCTCAGCCGATTTCGCTCTTGTACTTCGCGATGTCGGCGAGGAGCTGGTCGATCTCGGTCCGCAGCTCGGCGTCGGCGACCTCGCCCCGCATCTTCCGCAGGTCGCGCTCGATGCCCTCGATCCGGTTGAGCGCCAGCTCGACGTCGGCGGTCGCGTCGAGTCCGCTGAGACCTGCGGAACGCCCTGCCTGACGGAGGTCCTGCGCTGCGCGCCGGAACTCGCCCCGGAGGCGGTTGACCTCGCGGGCGTCGTCACTGGCCGCCCCGCCCGGAAGAACCGCCAGCTCGCCGCTCTGGAAGTAGTTGAAGGCCACCAGGCCCACCACCACCACGACCGCGATCGAGATCA
>JALOKS010000482.1 GCA_025456385.1 Thermoanaerobaculales bacterium
CCGGTAATTTCAACACCACTATCCGTGCGGAGCGAACTCCAACGCGGTCGAGAACGTGTTCTGGCCGGTCGGCGCCGCGCCGCACGGCACCTACACCTTCTGGGTCACTCGCTGGAGCTCCTGCAGCAGCTATGGCGGCACCAACACCCCCTCCTTCACCCTGCAGGTCTTCGAGGGAAACAACGTCGTGCGCACGATCAACGGCGTCATGCCTGACGGCGGTACGACTCAGAATTACACCCACACCTACTGAGATCCGTTGCAGCGTGTGATGGGCGCGCCCGCGGGCGCGCCTTTTTTTGTCTCTGCTGCGCCGCCGCCGTGCAACGAAGCGGCCGGTTTTGCGTAGAGCAGTCATGCGCGCGAGCTCCCACCGCGGCGCCGGCAGCGGCGCCACCATGTCCCTGCGGGAGGACCCTGCCATGGCCAACGCACGGAACCCGGGCGGCCCGGTCGGCCGCACGCTCGGACTGCTGATTCCCTTCCTCTGCGTGGTGCTTCTCGGCGCGGTGCGAGCCGGGGCCGCCCCGCGGGTGGTGGTCGTCGGCGAGGTCTCGGGCGCCGCCGAGAGTGCGGCTTCGCTGCTGCGCGAGCTCGGCGTGGCCGACGCGGCCGGGCACTGGAGCGGCGGCGACGCCCTGCTCGTGCAGACCGGCGACCTCCTCGACCGCGGCGAGAACGTGCGTGCCACCCTCGACCTCTTCATGCGGCTCGAGCAGGAGGCGGCCGCGGCCGGCGGCAGGGTCGTGGTGCTGGTCGGCAACCACGAGCTGCTCAACATGCTCGGCGAGCTCGACGGCGTCGAGTACATGGCCTACCAGCACTTCAGCGGCCCGGGCTCGGAGCTGCAGCAGCAGCGCGCCTGGGAGGCCTGGAGCGAGTGGCGGGGGCAGCGCGCCGAAGCCCTCGGTGAGAGCTTCAGCGCCGACGAAGCGCTCGCAGCCGAGTGGCTCGCAGGACACCCCCCGGGCTGGGTCGAGTACGCCATGTCGATGCGGCCGGAAGGGGTCTACGGGCGCTGGCTGCGCAGCCTCCCGGCGGCCTTCGAGCACGAGGGGTTGCTGTTCGCCCACGCCGGCTTCAGCCCCGAGCTGCAGGGCCAGGACGTGGCCGCCGTCAACCGCCGCGTCGCCGAGGAGATCGCCGCCTTCGACGAGCTCCGGCTCGCCGAGGTCGTCGCCGCCGAGATCGCCTACCTGAACGGCCTCGAGGGCGCCCACCAGCGCCGCTTCAAGGCCCGCATCGACGAGGCCGCGGCGCTGCGGCCGCTGGCCGCGATGAAGAGCTGGCTCGTCTTCTCCGACACCGGGCCGCTCTGGTTCACCGGCGCGACCGCCTGGGACGACAACCACCAGGGAGCGGAAATGGCCTCCGTTCTCGATGCCCTCGGCGCGCGGCGGATGATCGTGGGCCACGCCTCGGGGCCCGACAAGCGCATCCACGCCCGCTTCGGCGGCCGCGTGATCATCGCCTCGTCGCCGATGTCGGACGACCCCTGGGTGAGCGACACGCCCGCCGGGCTCGAGATCGTCGACGGCGAAATCTTCGTCGTCTCCGCCGGGCGCCGCGAGCTGCTCGTCGACGGCCCCTGAGCGCCGCTCGCCCGCTGCCCCTCAGCGCGCGTCGTCGACCAGGTGCGCCGCCGAGCCCGGATCGACGCGGATCGCATCGGCGAGCAGGCGGTCGATGCGGCCCTCGAGCCGCACCAGCTCGAGCGCGCCGCCGTCGAGGTCGATGACGTAGAGGCCTGCGAGCTCGCCCTCGGCGTCGCCGCGCGCGAAAACCCAGCTCCCACCGGCGCCGCTGCGCTCCACCACCATCGGCCACCAGCCGGCGCGCGCGAGCTCGGCCCCCACCGCTGCGATCGACGCCTCGGCGGCGCAGGCATTGCCGCCGGCGGCGCGGTAGCTCGCGACCTCGACCCGCTCCAGGTTGGCGAGGATGCCCGCCGCCTCCCCCTCATCCTCGCCCACCAGGCGCAACAGGGCCCGCAGCGCCGACAGCTCGAGCCGCGACAGCGACAGCCCCTCCTCGCGGCTCAGGCTGCATCGCGGCTCAGGCTGCAGCCCGGGTTCGCCGCCTCGAGCGTCGCCGCCACCGCCGCTGTGCGGGGTGCGGTCGAGCTCGCGCAGCCCCCCGCCGCCGCGCAGGCCGCGAGCAGCGCCGCCGCAGCGGCGTACCGCCCCACCGTCGTCCGGTCGGTCACTGCCCCGCGCCCAGGTAGGACTCGAGCTGCGGCAGCTGGTCGGCCTTGGCGATCACCCGGCCGAGCAGGACCGGGTCGATGGCACCGACCACGTTGACGAGCACCAGCTCCTCGCCGCCGTCGCTCACCAGCAGCGTGAGGCCGACGATCGTTCCGGCGCTCTCGCGCGAGAAGAGGTAGACCTGCTCACCCTCGTCGCGGACACTGAGAATCCGCTTCCAGCCTGCGCCTTCCATGGTCGACACCGCGCGCTCGAAGCTCGCCGCGATCGCCGCCGGGTCGACGCCCTGGGGCGAACCGACCATGACCCGTACGCGCTCGAGCCCGGCGACGAGCCGCGCGATGTCCGAGTCCTCGCCCTCCTGCTGCATCGCGCCCGCCGCCGCCTGCAACATCGCACCCTCGAGGTCGATGTTGACCTCGAGATCGCCGCCGGCGAGCAGGCCCATCGCTTCGATCGGGTAGTTCCCGGGGTGAGCAGAGCCCCCCTGCGCCTGAACCAGTCCGCTTGCCGCTACCAACACCGCACCGAGCACCACGAGTGTCCTGCGCATCACGAGCTCCTTTCTCGTTCAATCTCAGATTGAGCTCCGTCTGCCGGCGGCGGCATCACCGCGGCGCCGGCCTCGCGGGCCCAGCGCAGCGAGCGGGAAACGCTCCGCAGCGTGGTCCCGAGGCCGCTCTCGCCGAGCACACGCTCGTGCACCCGACCC
>JALOKS010000289.1 GCA_025456385.1 Thermoanaerobaculales bacterium
ATGACCCGCCTCGCCTGCCTCCTCGTCCCCCTCTTCCCGCTCGCGGCGAGGCTGCGCGCGGAGCCCGAGCTGGCCGGCGAGGAGCTGGTGGTGTGCGAGGGCAACGGCGCCGCCGCCCGGGTCGTGGGGGCCTCCCGCCCCGCCCGCAGGGCCGGCGTGCAGCCGGGCATGAGCCTCGCCCAGGCGCGCGGCCTGCTGCCCGCGCTGATCGCCCGCGGTCGCGACCCCGCGTGCGAGGCCTCGGCCCACGAGGCGTTGCTCGAGGCCGCGTCGGTGCTGTCGCCGCAGGTCGAGGACGCCGCCCCGGGCTGCGCCTTCGCCGACCTCGGCGGTATGGAGCGCCTCTACGGCGGCCCCACCGGCGAGCACGACATGGGGCAGGCGGCCATCGCCGCCGCCTCCTCCCTCGGTCTCCCGGTGCGGGCCGGGATCGCCGGCACCAAGCTCGCCGCCCGCCTCGCCGCCCGCCTGCCCGACACACCGCGGGTGGTGCCGGCGGGCGGGGAGCCCGCCTTCCTCGCGCCCCTTCCCCTCGGCGCCCTCGCTCTCGACCAGCGGCTGGAGGGCACGCTGCGCCGCTGGGGAGTGCGCACGCTCGGCGAGCTCGCCCGCCTGCCCGCCGACCGCACCGCGAGCCGCCTCGGCCCGGCCGGCGCCGCCGCCCACCGCGCCGCCCGCGGCCTCGACGCGAGCCCGCTCGTGCCCCACCACCCGCCGCCGGTCTTCCACGAGGGCATGGAGCTGGAGTGGCCGGTGGTGACCGTGCAGCCGCTGCTGTACGCGCTCCGCCAGTCCCTCGCGAGAACCCGCGACCGCCTCGAGCGCGAGGACCGGGCGTGGTCCCTGCTCGAGCTCGAGCTCGGGCTCGAGCCCGAGGGGGCCGAGCACCGGCGCATCCGGCTCCCCGCCCCCACCCGCGACCTCGACGCCCTCTCGGCGCTGATCCGCCTCGAGCTCGAGGCGCGGCCACCGCGCGCGCCCGTGGTCTCATTCACCACCCTCTCCCACCCCGACCGCCCGCGCCGCGGCCAGCTCAGCCTCTTCGGCGCGCCCGAGATCCACCCCGACGCGCTCGCCGCGACCCTCGCCCGCCTCGCCGCCCGCCTCGGCCCCGATCGCGTGGGCTCGCCGCGCACCGTCGACGGCCACCTGCCCGAGCGCCTCGAGCTCGCGCCCTTCGATCCGCCGCCGCCGCCGAAGCTCCGCCGCCCGCCGCGGCAGGGACGCGGGCTGCTGGCGGTGAGAGTGCTGCGGCCGCCGGTGGCGCTGGAGGTGATCACGGAAGAGAACGACTTCGAATTTCGGATTTCGGATTTCGGATTGCCACCCACCCCCCCGGGCAGAAGTTCGGAATTAGGAATGAGGAATTCGGAATTCCCACCCAAACCCACGGGAGATGGAACGACGAGCCGATACGCGGCCCCCGGAAGCAATCTCTCCGTCGCAGACCCCAGCCGGGAAGAAACTCAAAACTCAAAACTCAAAACTCAAGACTCAGATGCTCCTGCGGGCGGGTCGGAGCGATCAGGGAAGGAGGGGCGGGAAATCCGAAATCCGAAATCCGAAATCCGAAATCAAATCTCTTCGTTTCGTCTCGTCTCGGTAAGCTCCTCACCCGGAGCGACCCCCAGAATTCAAGGTCTGGTCCGGGTCGCGGCGGGGCCGTGGACCCTCGAGGACGGGTGGTGGAGCGAGCAGCCGGTGGAGCGCGACTACTGGGACGTCGAGCTTTCCGGCGGCGGGCTGTACCGGGTGTACCGGGATCGCACGACGGGCGAGTGGTACGCGGACGGGATGTACGACTGATGGAATTCGGAATTCGGAATTCGGAATTCGGAATGCCCATCCTCCCCCCCGGCGGATGGAGCACACCAAAAACACTCAAGTCACGACCAGTGCCTGATCGCTGTGGAGAGAGAACGAACGGGAATCCAGCATTCAGAGTTCAGAATTCAGATTTGTCCGCGAGAAGTTGGGCGGAAATTCCGAATTCCGAATTCCGAATTCCGAATTTCGATGGTGTGGGCGGGTGACCTACGCCGAGCTCCACTGCGCCTCGGCCTTCTCCTTTCTCGAGGGGGCCTCGCAGCCCGAGGACCTGGTGGCGCGGGCGGCCGAGCTCGGCCTGCCGGCGGTCGCTCTGGTCGACCGCAACACCGTCGCCGGCGCGCCGCGCTTCTGGAAGGCGGCGAAGGCGGCGGGGGTCCGGGCGTTGGTGGGAGCCGAGATCGTCTTGGATGAAAATTCTCAATTTTCAATTTTTAATTCTCAATTCCCACCCGGCCTCCCGGAAGAACCCGGGGAGGGTGGAGGGGAAATTCGAAATTCGAAATTCGAAATTCGAAATCCTCATCGGGAGGCGGGGGGGAATTCAAAATTCAAAATTCAAAATTCAAAATTTCCCGGTCCGCTCGGCCTCGTCCCCGACCCTCCCCCGCCCGGCACGCCGCTGCCCCGGCTGACCCTGCTCGCGCGCGACCGCCGCGGCTACCGCAACCTCTGCCGGCTGCTCACCGAGGCCGCGCGCGGCCGGCCCAAGGGCCGCGCCCGCGCCACCTGGGCGCAGGTCGCGGCCCACGCCGACGGCCTCCACTGCCTGACCGGCGGCGCCGAGGGGGTCCTCGCCCAGCGCCTCGCCCTGCGCGGGCTCGACGCCGCCCGGCGCCAGCTCGAGCGCCTGCGCGCGCTCTTCCCGCGGCGGCTGCACGTCGAGCTGCAGCGCCACCGCCTGCGCGCCGAGGAGCACCGCAACCGGGCGCTCGCCGAGCTCGCCCGCGCCCTGCGCCTGCCGCTGGTCGCGACCGGCGGCGCGCGCTACGCGCGGCCGGCGGACCGCGACCTCGCCGACGTCCTCGCCTGCATCCGCGAGGGCGCCACCATCGACAGCGCGGGCCGGCTGCTCGAGGGCGGCCGCGAGCGCCACCTGCGCTCGCCCTCCGAGATGGGCCTGCTGCACGCCGACCGGCGGCGGGCGGTCGCCGAGGCGGCGGCCCTCGCCGACGAGCTCGAGTTCACCCTCGACGAGCTCGGCTACCGCTTCCCCGACTACCCCCTGCCGCCGGGGGAGAGCGCGATCTCGCACCTCCGCCGGGTGACCTGGGACGGCGCCCGCAGCCGCTTCCGGCCGCTCACCGCGCGCGCCCAGGCGCAGCTCGAGCGCGAGCTCGAGCTGATCGGGAAGCTCGACCTCGCGGGCTACTTCCTCATCGTCTGGGACATCGTCCGCTTCTGCCGGCGCGAGGGCATCATGGCCCAGGGCCGCGGCTCGGCCGCCAACTCGGCGGTCTGCTACGCCCTCGCCATCACCGCCGTCGACCCGGTCCGGATGGAGCTCCTCTTCGAGCGCTTCCTGTCCGAGGAGCGGGGCGAGTGGCCGGACATCGACCTCGACCTGCCCTCGGGCGAGCCGCGGGAGAAGGTCATCCAGTACGTCTACCGGCGCTACGGGCCGCACGGCGCCGCCATGACGGCGGTGGTCTGCACCTACCGCGCGCGCTCGGCGGCGCGCGAGGTGGGCAAGGCGCTCGGCTTCTCCCTCGAGCAGGTGGACCGCATCTCCAGGCGCTTCGGGCGGCACATGGCGACCGAGGTCCGCGAGGGGGCGCGCGACCTCGACACCGAGCTCGCCGCGGTCGGGCTCGACCCGGCCGCGACCCGGGTCGAGCACTTCAAGCGCCTGTGGTGGGAGATCCACCACCTCCCCCGCCACCTCGGCCAGCACTCGGGCGGCATGGTCATCGCCCACGGCCGCCTCGACGAGGTGGTGCCGCTGGAGCCGGCGGCGATGCCCGGGCGGACGGTCATCCAGTGGGACAAGGACGACTGCGCCGACCTCGGGCTGATCAAGGTCGACCTCCTCGGCCTCGGCATGCTGGCCGCGCTCGAGGAGGCGATCCCCATGATCCGCA
>JALOKS010000290.1 GCA_025456385.1 Thermoanaerobaculales bacterium
AGCCGGCGAGCTCGGCCGCCAGGTGGTGGAGCGCCTCGACGCCCATCGTGAGTACGGCTTCCAGGTGGTGGGCTTCCTCGACGACGACCCCGGCCGGCAACAGCGCGCCATCCAGGGCGTGCCGGTGCTCGGCACCACCAACGAGCTCGAAAGCGCGGTCAGCGAGCACGGCGTCGACCAGGTGCTGATCGCGCTGCCGCTCGCCGCCCACCACCGCACCCTGCAGCTGGTGCGGCGCGCCGGCGAGCTGCTGGTCGACATCAAGATCGTGCCCGACGTGCTGCAGTACTACGTGATGCGCGCGGGCATCGAGGACCTCGACGGGCTGCCGCTCATCAACCTCACCCAGATCCCGCTCGAGGGCTTCAACCAGGTCGTCAAGCGCGCCTTCGACCTCGTCGGCTCGGCATTGCTGCTGCTCCTGACCGGCTGGCTGTTCCCGCTCATCGCCTGGCTGATCAAGCGCGAGGACGGCGGGCCGGTGCTGTTCTCGCAGGTCCGGATGGGCATGGACGGCCGCGCCTTCAGGCTCTACAAGTTCCGCTCGATGCGGGTCGACGCCGAGGACGACGGCGACGGCAGGTGGACGCGCACCAACGACCCGCGCGTGACGCGCATCGGCGCCGTGCTGCGCCGCACCAACCTCGACGAGCTGCCGCAGCTCCTCAACGTCCTCCGCGGCGACATGTCGCTGGTCGGCCCGCGTCCCGAGCAGCCGAAGTTCGTCGAGCAGTTCCGCAGCCGCTACCCGGCCTACCACGTCCGCCATCGGGTGCGCGCCGGCCTCACCGGCTGGGCGCAGGTCAACGGCCTGCGCGGCGACACCTCGATCCGGCAGCGGGTCGTTCACGACCTCTACTACGTCGAGAACTGGAGCTTCGCCCTCGACCTCCGGATCCTGTGGCGCACCCTGCGGCTCGCGCTCCTCAGCGCAAAGGCGTGAGCGGACCAAGGTCCGCAGTTCTCAATTTTGAATTTTGAATTTTGAATTCTGAACTTCCCACCGCGCCCCCGCGTGTTCCGGGAGGGCGGAGGGGAATTCAAAATTCAAAATTCAAAATTGAGAATTGAAAATTGATCCTACGCCCGATACTCATCCTTGCCGCGGCCGGGGAGGCCGGCGGCCTGGCGGAGGACGGCGGCGGTCGCCGCGGCCGCCCGCTCCCAGGAGAACCTCGCCGCCCGTTCGCGGCCGAGAGCCTGCAGGCGGGCGCGGTGCTGCGGGTCGGCGAGCAGCGACGCCGCCGCCGAGGCGATGCCGTGGGGGCTCGACGGGTCGACGTAGACCGCCGCCGGCCCCGCGACCTCGGGCATCGACGAGCTGCCGGAGGTGATGACCGGCGTGCCGCAGGCCATGCTCTCGAGCAGCGGCAGGCCGAAGCCCTCGAGCCAGGACGGGAAGAGCAGCGCGTCGGCGCCGCGGTAGAGGGCCGCGAGCAGCGGCCGTTCCACGTAGTCGAGGTGGTGGATGGAGGAGCGGACCGGCGAGGACTCGAGCTCGCGCCGGATCGCCTCGGTTCGCCAGCCCCAGCGCCCGACGAGAACCAGCCCGCCCTCGTATCCCCAGTCCTTGAGGAGCTTGAAGGCGCGCAGCACGCCGACCACGTTCTTGCGCGGCTCGAGGGTCGAGACGAAGAGCAGGTAGGGCTCGGGCAGGCCCGCCGGAAGCTCGGCGGCGGCCTCCTGGCGGAGGCCCTCGTCGACCCCCTCGTGGATGGTGTGGATGAGGCGCCGCGAGAGCCCGAGGTGCTCCACGAGGTCGCCGGCGGTGGCCTCGGAGACGGCGATCAGGCGCTCGGCGTGGCACAGGGTTCGCGGCAGCCGATCCCGCAGCCCGGCGAGGGTCTCGGGGGCGACGGTCTGCGGCATGGCGGCGAAGGCGAGATCGTGCACCGTCGCGACCTGGGTGCGGGCGAAGGGCTCCTGGTCGGCGTGGGCGAAGAAGTTCGGCGCGAAGAGCACGTCGTTGGCGTCGAGCACGCGCAGCAGGGGCTCGACCAGCGCCCGCAGGAGGGCGAGGGTCGGCCGCACCGGCAGCAGGAAGCCGGGCGGGATCTGGTGGACGCGCAGGCGCATGTGGCGGCCGCCGGGCATGGGAGGCGGCGCGGGCTCGTCGGGGGCGAGGAAGGTGCGCGCGTAGAGGTTGTAGCCGAGGCCGTCGTCGCGGCGGTCGAGGGCGGCGAGCAGGTTCCACTCGTACCAGCCGACGCCGGTCATGCTCTCGAAGAAGGGGTAGATGTCGACGGCGACGGTGGCGCCGTCCTCGGCATGTACGACCCGCTGCCCGAAGCGGCGGCAGCGGAGGCGGAAGGTGCCCGCGAGGTCGCGCCCGAGGGCGGCGAAGAAGCCGAAGGTCACGGCGATGCGCCGGAGCATGGAGGGATGATAGCGCGGCGGCGGAGTGAAGAATGTTGAATTTTGAATTTTGAATTTTTAGTTCGGAATGAGGGATGGCCGCCATACTCCCGTCCTGCCGGTGTTGGGTGAGCTCCCGGACTCGAAAGCCAAAATTCAGAATTCAGAATTCAGAATTCAAAATTCAATCATCGAAGCCAGACCGCATCCCGCTGACGGAAAACGTTTTCAAGCTCAGACGAGTCAGCGTTCGAACAACGGTTCGTTCGCGCTAGGATGGGCGCCATGAGGGTGGGGGTGATCGCCGCCGAGCTGGAGGGGCAGCGCACCGGCGTCGGCCGCTACCTCGAGGGCATGCTGCGCGGCCTTTCAAGCTGGGATCACGGCTGGGAGTGGCACCTCTTCTTCCAGGGCGAGGCCGCCGAGGGCGTCGCCGGCGGCGACCGCCGCGTGGTCCGCCACCATGCCGGCGACCGCGGCAGCCGCGTCCTCTGGGAGCAGCTCAGGCTGCCGCGCGAGCTCCGCCGACACCCTGGCTGCCGCGCGAGCTCCGCCGACACCCTCTGGACCTCGTCCTCGGCCCCGCCTACGCCCTTCCGCGGGGGCTGCGGACACCGGCGGTGGTGGTCCTGCACGACCTCAGCTTCGAGCTCCTGCCGGAGGATTTTCCGCCGCGCGAGCGCTGGCGGCGGCGGCTGCTCGCACGGCACGCGGCGCGGCGGGCCGACCGCGTGCTGACCGATACCGCCCACGTCGCCGGCCTGGTGCGGGCGCGCTATCGGGTGCCGGCGGAGCGGCTCGGGGTGGTGCCGCTCGGCATCGACCTCCAGGACTTCAGGGCGCAGCCGCGCGCGGGCGACGAGGGTCTGCGGGCGGCGCTCGGCGTGCGCACGCCCTACCTGCTGTGGCTCGGCACGGTGCTCGAGCGCCGGCTGCCGAAGGAGGTTCTCGAGGCCTTCGCCGGTCTGCGCAGCGAGCGGCCAGAGCTGCAGCTGGTGATCGCCGGCGCCAACCGGATGCGGGAGCCGCAGCGGCTGCAGGGCTGGATCGCCGAGCTCGGGCTCCAGGGCGCGGTGCTCGCTCCGGGCTGGGTCGGGGAGGCGAGCCTGGCCCCGCTCTACCGCGGCGCGGAGCTCGGGGTCTATGTCTCCCGCCACGAAGGCTTCGGGATCCCGCCGCTCGAGTGCCTCGCCTGCGGCACTCCGGTTGTGGTGAGCTCGGGGCTCGCCCTCGACGAGCTGTGGCCGGACTACCCCTTCCGCTGTCGGGAGGTGTCCGCAGCCGGCATCCTCGCGACGGCGCGCGAGGTGCTGGCCGATCGCGGCCGGACGGAGGCGATGCTCGCGCGGGCGGCGCGGCTGCTCGAACGTCAGGACTGGGAGGCGAGCTCGCGCCGGCTGGTCGCGGAGCTGCGCCGGGCGGTGCCGGAGTGATCTCGGCGGTGGTCGTCAACCACAACGGCGGCGTCGGGCTGCGGCGTTGCCTCGACAGCCTGGGACCGCCCCGGGCGGGGCTCGAGGTGCTGCTGGTCGACAACGCCTCGAGCGACGGCTCGCCCGCACTGGTGCGCGAGGTCTTCCCGTGGGTGCGGGTGCTCGCCCAGACCGCAAACCTCGGCTTCGGCGCCGCCAACAACCTGGCGGCGGCGAGCGCCGCGGGCGAGTCCCTGCTGCTCCTCAACGCGGACGCCTGGCTCGAGGCCGGCGCACTCGGCCGGCTGGCCGATCGCCTCGGGTCGGACGAGCGGCTGGCCCTGGTCGCGCCGCGCCTGGTCTATCCGGACGGCCGCCGCCAGTTCAGCTGGTCGCCGGAGCGCGGCGTGCTCGGCGAGGCGCTGCAGCAGCTGCGCAACCCGCACGAAGCGCGCGCCTGGGTGCACGGCCGGGCGGCGCGCCTGGCGAGCCGCATCGCCGGCCCGCCCTGGTACACGGCGGCCTGCGTGCTGCTGCGGGCGACGGCCTTCCGCGAGGTCGGCGGCTTCGACGAGCGTTTCTTCATGTACTTCGAGGACGTGGACCTCTGCGTGCGCCTCCGCGCCGCGGGTTGGCGGCTCGCCGAGGAGCCGGCGGCGGTCGCGCGCCACGCCGGCGGCTTCGCCCGCCACCCGCAGGTCGACGAGCTCTACCGGCCGTCCCAGCTGCGGTACTACGGCCTCCACCGCCCCCGCTGGGAGCAGCGCCTGATCGCGCGGCGGCTGCGGCGGCGCTTCGGCGACCGCGCGGTGGACGCCTGGCTCGCGCCGGGGGCGGCGCCGTGACGGCGGCTGTCGCCGTGGTGCTCGCGGTGGCGTTTGCAGCGGCCCTCGCGGCCGCCGCGGCCGCGGGCCGCCGGCTTCTGCGGTGGCGGCGGCTGCAGCGGCGGCTCGCATGCGCCTCGGCCGAGGTGGCGGCGGCGATGGCGGACGGCCGCCTGGCGCGGGCCACCGGCGAGGCGCTGCTGCAGCACCTCGAGGGGCTGCGCCGCGAGCGCGGCGCGGCGCGGCGGAGCTGAGGCGTGCGCATCGGCATCGACGCCGGGCGGGCGCTCCACGGTGACGGTGGGGTCGCCGCCTACACCCGCGAGCTCGTCGCCGGCCTCGTCCGCCACGCGCCCGCCGAGGAGCTGGTGCTCTTCGACCTCGACCGCGGCCGCCGTCGGCGCGCGGAGTACGAGCGGGCCCTCGGCCCGCTGCCGCCGGCGGTCGGGATCGCGCCCGCCGAGCGGCGTCGCCTCGCGGGCCTCGACCTCTTCCATGCGCCGGGCTTCGCGATGCCGCCGGGCGGCGCGCCGCGCCACCTGCTCACCCTCCACGACCTCACCGTTCTCAGCCACCCCGAGTGCCACACCGCGGCGAACCGCGCCCGCACCGTGGTCGCGGTCGCGACGGCCCTGGCCCGGGGCGCGACCGTGCTCGCGGTGTCGCAGGCCACCAGGAGCGAGGCGGTGCGCCTGCTCGCACTGGCGCCGGAGCGGGTCGAGGTCCTGCCGCCGCTCCTCGCGCCCTGCTTCGCAGCCGGCGGCGACGGCGAGGCGGATGCCGCGGCACGACGCCGCCTCGGCGCGGCGGCGCCGTACGTGCTGGCGGTGGCGAGCCTCGAGCCGCGCAAGAACCTCGAGCGCCTGCTCGACGCCTGGCAGCTGCTGCCGGCGCCGGTGCGAAGCGCCCACCGGCTGGTGCTGGTGGCCGCGGCGGGATGGCTCGCCGGGCGGTTGCGGCGGCGCCTCGCCCGCCTCGCCCGGGCGGGGCAGGTCACTCTGCTCGGGCGCCTCGCGGCCCCCGATCTGGCCGCTCTCTACCGCGGCGCGCGGGCGCTCGTGTTTCCGTCGCTCGCCGAGGGCTTCGGCCTGCCGGTGGCCGAGGCCATGGCCTGCGGGGCGCCGGTGATCACCTCCAACCGCTCGTCGATGCCGGAGACCGCGGGAGGCGCCGGCGTGCTCGTCGAGCCGGAGGACGCCGACGAGATCGCTGCTGCGATCGCCCGCGTCGTCGGCGATGCGGAGCTCCGCCGCGACCTCCGCGCGCGCGGCTTCGAGCGCGCTCAGCGCTTCGCACCGGAGGTCGTGGTGCCGCAGCTGCTCGCCGTCTACCGTCGCGCCAGCGGGCGGCTGGGCTAGGATGAGGCCATGGCGGAGATGGTGCTGACGCGGTGCGAGGGCCCGCTCACGGTCCTCACCCTCAACGATCCCGAGCGTGCCAACCCCCTGTCGGCGGCGATGGTCGCCGCTCTGACCGCAGCCCTGCGTGAGGCGGCAGCCGACGGCGGGGTGCGGGCAGTCGTGCTCGCGGGCGCCGGCCGCCACTTCTCGGCCGGCGCGGACCTCGCCGCACTCGAGCGCCTCGCCGCGGGCGGCGACGAGGACGGGGCGCGCCGCGAGACCGAGGGCCTGCGCGAGCTCTTCGAGGTCCTGCTCGGCCACCCCAAGCTGACGGTGGCGGCGGTGCAGGGCGCCGCGGTCGCCGGCGGCTGCGGCCTCGCGACCGCCTGCGACCTGGTGGTCGCGGAGCCCGCTGCCCGTTTCGCCTACACCGAGGTCAAGATCGGCTTCCTGGCGGCGATGGTGCTGACCTTCCTGACCCGCCGCGTGCCCGGGCACGTGGCGCGGCGGCTGCTCCTCGACCCCGAGATGATCGACGGCGAGCGCGCCGTGGCGCTCGGCCTCGCCGACGAGCCCGCCGCTCCCGGCGAGGGCCTCGCGACCGCCCTCCGGCTCGCGCGCGCGGTCTGCGCGAAGGCCTCGCCCTCGGCCCTCGCCGCCACCAAGGCGCTGCTCAACGACAGCGTCGGCCGCGGCTGGCGCGAGGCTCTCGAGCGCGCGGCCGAGGCCAACCTCCACCAGCGCCGCGAGCCCGACTGCGCCCGCGGCGTGCGCTCGTTTCTCGAGACGCCGGACTGGCTCACCTCGACCGAGCCCGAGTCGTAACCCTCGAGCGTCGAGCTCGTCCGGAAACTCACGAGTTGGAGGCATCGTGCTCGCCCCGTGCCCGTGCCCGTCTCTGTGCCCGGGTGCCGGTCCAGTGACCGCGGCAGCTGGCAGTGGCAGCTTCAGGGTCCGAGGGCAGTGAGCCGTGGCAGTGGACCGTGGCAGTGGACCGTGCCCGTGCCCGTCTCCGTGCGCGGACGCAGGGCGAGTGGGCCGCGGCTTGGTCACCTCCGGGTCGTTCCCTCAGGTCGCTAGCTGGCGAAGCGTCCGGCGTCCAGGGCGAGCCGGCCTGCGGCCGGTCGCTGCGCGACCCTTGACTCCGGACGCCTCGCCAGCTCCGGGAGAGCTGTGAACGACCCGGAGGTGACCATGCCCGACGCCC
>JALOKS010000291.1 GCA_025456385.1 Thermoanaerobaculales bacterium
GCCGAGCCAGAACGGGCCCCAGCCCGCGCCCTCGCGCACCGCGACCCGGATCGCGAGGTAGGTGCTCCCCCACACCAGGTAGATGACCAGGAGGTTGAGCACTCCCGCGAGGGGCAGGTGTGGCGAATCGTTCTTCACGGCAGCGCCCACGATACGCCTGCCCGCGGACCGCGGCCAGCGCCGCTCGGGGCGGACGGTTCATCCGGAAGTGCGTGAGATGGGGCCGAGTCGATTTCGGATTTCGAATTTCGGATTTCGAATTTTCCGACCGAAGGGCATCCGAGGTCGGATCGCCGACTCCTGCCGATGCCGACTGTCGCTGCCGCCGGGCCGGCATCCGGGCACGGGCACGGAGACGGGTCGGGTGGGGTGCTCGCGGAACCGCCACCTCATGCGGGGCCGGATGAGCCGGGAGGGGCGCCGGACGGCCGGCCGCGACGGCCCCAGGGCAGGAGCGAGCGGACACCGCGCCGGATGCGGGCCAGGCTGCTCTCCGAGTACAGGTAGTTGACCATCAGACCGCAGGACTCGGCGAGGACTCGGCGAGGCCGCGCTCCGAGGTGTTGGCGGCGAAGTTGAGGTTGGCGCGGGACACGGTGGCGCCGTTGCCGAGGTGGAAGCCGGCGACCGGGTTGAGCGGTTTGCCGCGCCGGTCCGTCTCCTCGGCGAGGTAGGTGTAGGCGATGTCGAGGAGCGGCCGCCGCAGCAGCCGGCACAGCCCGGGGTCCGCGAGCCAGTCCGGGGCTGCGAGGACCTCCGCCAGCGCGAGGGCGGGGTCGTCGTCCGTGCCCGCGGCCGCCGGCCGGCGCTCGAGCAGCGCCGCCCCGAGCCTGCCGCTCAGGAGCTCGACGACCGCCTCGCGCGTGAGGCGGAAGCCCTCGTCGCGGCCCTCGAGGATGGGCCGCAGGTAGCGCGGCCAGAAGCCGGGGATCGGGCTCAGGGTGGCGAAGGTCTGAAGCGAGGGGTAGCGCGTCCGGAGGGCGTCGGTGACGCGCAGGATGAGCACCTGGGCGAGGCCGAGGCCGGCGAGCCCGTTCTGGGTGCTGTTGATCGAGTAGAAGATCGCGGTGTCGGGCGGCTTCGCCGAGCGGCGCGCACCCGCTGCGCCGCCGATCACCTCGTCGATCGACCGCAGCAGGCCGCGGCTCAGCGCCACCTCGATGAAGACCACCGGCTCGTCCGGCATCGCCGCGTGGTAGAGGGCGTAGCAGGCACGGTCCCTGCCCAGCCTCTGCGCCATCTCGTCGAGGCTCACCATCGGGTGCACGAGCTCCCGCTCCTTGAGGAAGCGGACGGTGCGGTAGGACGAGCCGAGGTCGATCTCTTCGAGGTAGAGGAGGCCGTGCTGGCACCACCGGTTGAGGAGGTGGCCGAGGTCCTCCTCGAGGGCCTCGAGGCCCGCCTGCCCCTGGCGCTGCGCCTCGAGCACCTCGCACCGCAGGTCGAGCACGAGCTGCATGCCGCCGCCGGTGTTGATCAGCGCCTCGAAGAGCCGCTGGCGCGGCGAGGCCAGGGAGCGCCGCAGCTCGCGCACCGCCGCGTTCCAGGCCTCCCGGTCGTCCTCCGAGGCCGACTGCAGCGCGGCCGCCGGCCCGGCGATCCCCGCCCGCGCCACCTCGAGCTCCTCCGACAACCAGGTGAAGAGCCCCAGCCGACCCTCCGGGCCGAGCTCGGCGACCAGCCGGCGGAAGCCCTCGAGCCGCTCGCGGTCGGCGGCGCCGCCGGCGCCGATCTGCCGCGCCAGCTCGCAGGCCTGTCGCAGTCGCCGCGTCATGTCCAGACGCCCGGGATCGCCCGCCCGCAGGCCGCGCAGGCACCCGCGCGGAGGGCGTTGGCGACGACGCGGAAGCCGATGCGCCGGATCACCACCTCGCCGCAGCCCGGGCAGACGGTGCTTTCGCCGGGGTGGCCCGGCACGTTGCCGAGGTAGACGAAGTTCAGCCCGGCCGCGCGGCCGATCTCCCACGCGCGCTCGAGGGTCGCGACCGGCGTCGGCGGCAGGTCGGTGAGGCGGTAGGTCGGGTGGAAGCGGGTGAAGTGCAGCGGCACGTCGGGGCCGAGCTTCGTCCGCACCCAGCGGGTCAGCTCGCGCAGCTCCGACTCGGAGTCGTTGAGGGTCGGGACCAGGAGGACGACGATCTCGAGCCACACCCCCGCCTCGCGCACCACCTCGAGGCTCTTGAGCACGGGCTCCAGGCGACCCCTTACCTGCTCGCGGTAGAAGCGGTCCGAGAAGCTCTTGAGGTCGATCTTGACGGCGGCAAGCAGTGGCAGCACGTCGCGCAGGGCCTGTTCCTGGATGAAGCCGTTGGACACCACCGTCGGCCTGATCCCGGCGGCATTCGCGGCGATGGCGACGTCGCGCACGTACTCCCAGAACACCACCGGCTCGCCGTAGGTGGCGGCGGTCAGCCGCGCGCCGCTCTGCTTCGCGGCCTCGACCAGGCGCTCCGGGGGCAGCGGGTAGGCGGCGACCTGCTCCGGCCGGAACTGCGACAGCTCCCAGTTCTGGCAGAACTTGCACTCGACGTTGCAGCCGGCGGTCGAGAACGAGAACGCGCTCTCCCCCGGCAGGACGTGGAAGAAGGGCTTCTTCTCGATCGGGTCGGGCCTGGGGGCAGAGCTGACACTCGACCCGGCCCTCGGGCAGCCTCCGGTACCACGAGGCCTCGCGCGCCGCCAGCCCCTCGGTGTCGACCGTGGCGCCGCCCCTCGCGCCCGCGGCCGCGGCCCGGCCGCCGAGAGCGAGGG
The DNA here is from genome assembly GCA_025456385.1 of Thermoanaerobaculales bacterium. Classification (GTDB taxonomy): domain Bacteria; phylum Acidobacteriota; class Thermoanaerobaculia; order Thermoanaerobaculales; family Sulfomarinibacteraceae; genus Sulfomarinibacter. The sequence continues at coordinate 2,752 of JALOKS010000291.1, forward strand.
CTCCGGCGGCGCCCGCTCCGAGGACGACCAGCCGCCGGCGGTCGAGGCTCATGCCGCCACCACCACGAGCCGCGCCGGGTCGGCGACGCCGAGGCCGTGGCGCGCCGCCGTCGCGAGGTAGCGCGCCGGGCGGCCCGCCGCCTCGAGGCTCGCCAGCCCGTGCTCGCGGCGCGCCGCCTCGATGGCCGCGAGCGCCCACAGGTCCGCCGCCACCGGGTCGGTGCTCGCCGCGACCCGGCCGAGGGCGAAGGTCGCGCCCGGCCGGTAGGCCGGCCCGCCGTGGTACTGGGCCACCACCCCGTCGAGGACCGTCAGCCGCAGCTTGCCGCGGATGAAGGGGTGGCGCGCGACGTCGGCGATGTAGGGGTCGCAGCCGCCGTCGTGGTACTTGTTCGGGTTGTGGATGACCCCGTACCAGTTCTTCATGCCGGCCGACACCCCCGCCAGGTCGTGGTCCTTGACGACCCCGAAGGAGACCAGGGCCGTGCACTCGGTCGACACCAGGCGCGCGAAGCAGGAGCCGATCGCCCCCGACTCCGAGGGCTCCCCGTCCCAGCCGCCGTCGATGCCGAGGCAGCGGTAGGGCCCGCCCCGCTCGCGGAGGGCGAAGCCGGCGCGCTCGAGCTCGCGGCCGGAGCGCTCGAAGACGATGATCCGGTCGCGGGCGACGCCGGCCGCGGCGACCAGCTCGACGAGCGCCTCGACGAGCTCGAGCCGCGGTGAGAGCAGGCGGCCGGCCAGACAGTTGAGCTTGATCCCGACCGTGTCCTCCGGGCGGAACAGGGCCCGCGCCGCCGCCGCCGCCGGCAGGCCGACCGCCGCCGCCACCGCGGAGTCGACGGCCGCCCGCGCCGCCGCGGCCTCGAGGGGTCGGCCGAGCCCCGCCGCCGCCGCGGCGACCCCGACCACCCCCGGCCGCTGCGGCGGGACGCCGGCGCTCCCCGTCCGCGCGGCGAGGATGCCGCCGCCGAGCAGCCCGGCGAGCTCGCGCCGGGTCAGCCGGCTCAATGGCCTTCCCCGCAGACCTGGGCCGTGAAGACCTCGAAGCGGGCGCCCTGCCGCCAGGCGTCGGCGGGGAGGCCCGCCTTGCGCGCGAGCTGGCGGAGCATGGTCTCGCGGTCCCAGCCCTGCTCGCTCGCGACCTGCGGCAGGAACACCGCCCGCGCGCCGCCCTTGGCGAGGATCACGCCGTGGGTGCCGACGACGATCGCCTCCGGGCCCGCCACCGGCCGCGGCGGCGACAGCACCGAGACCTCGACCTCGAGGCCCGCGAGCTCCTCGCTCGCGAGCGGCGGGAACCGCGGGTCGCGCGCCGCCCACTGCGCGGCCTGGGTGACCGCATCGCCGAGCGGCTCGGTCGCCTCGATCAGCCCCATGCAGGCGCGCAGCCGGCCGGGGGCGCCCGCGGCCATCCCGCGGTGGTGGAGCGTGACAAAGGCGCCGGCCTGCGCCAGCGCCGGCTCGAAGCCCGGGTGCGCGGCGTGCCACGCCGCGACGCTGCCGTCGTGCCGGAGATGGCTCTCGAGCACCGCCCGCGCCAGGGCGGCCACCGCCGCGCCCTCGGCGGCGCTCAGCACCGCGAGCGGCGGCGCCGGCCGCGGCTCGCGCCAGGCCGTCCAGCGGCCCCGGTAGGCGACCGCGGCGTAGGTCACCGACAGCGACCAGTCGCCGCTGCGGTGGCCCGAGGTGGTCACCTCGAGGACCTCCCCCTCGCCGGCGAAAGCGCGGGCGGCGAGCTCGACCAGGATCATCGCCGGCCGCGCGCCGCAGACCGTGTCGCCGCTGACCTCGATCTGGCGGCTGAAGCCTGCCGGGTCGATCGCCGCCAGCCGGCCCGCCGTCAGCCGGCCGAGGCGAAGGAGCTGGTCGCCCAGGTCGGGTCCGGAGAACGGCGCCCAGCGGTAGCGCTCGCCGTGGTGGCTGAAGTCGGACGACACCACGACGGCGGTCCGCTCGTCGAGCAACGGTGCGAGGGCCTTCGCCATCCGGCGGGCGGTCTCGGCCGTGGTGCCGGCGCCCACCAGCACCGGCACGATCCGCGCCCGCGGCGCCGCCAGCTGGAGGAAGGGCAGCTCCACCTCCAGGCAGTGCTCGGGATCGTGGGCGCGGGCCGGCCCCGCGAAGTCCGGCAGTCCGCGCAGGCGCTCGAGGGCCGTGCGGTCGAGCGCGACCGCGCCGAGTGGGGTCGCGAAGGCCTCGATTCCAGGCCCGGGCAGGGCGCCGCCGGCGAAGCTCTGGTGGTGGGAGGGCCCGAGCAGGATCACGCGTTCGGTGGTGGCCGCATCCAGGGTCGCGAAGGCTTCCGCCGCCACCGCCCCCGAGTACGCGTAGCCCGCGTGGGGCACCACCAGCGCCCGCGACGGCGCCCGGGCCGGCGCCGCGGCCAGCAGCGCCGCGACCTCGGCGCGCAGCTCGGCCGCGCCGCCGGGGTAGAAGGACCCGGCCACCGCCGGCGGCCTGGTCGCCGCCGCCGCCGCCGAGCTCATCGCGAGGATCACCATTGCAAGACGGGCCGCCACTCACTCAGTGATAACGCCTCGCGGCGGAGATTGCAACGGCGGCAGGGGCGGACCCTACTGCGGAGGCGCCGGCGCGGCCTGCTCGGCCCGCAGCTCGGCCGCCCGCTCGCGGTAGCGCGCGGCCTTCTCGGTCTCGCCCTGGGCGATCGCGAGCCGCGCGAGCGCATCGAACACGTGGGGCTCGCGCGCGTACCACCAGCGCGCCCGCCGCAGGTGCTGGAGGGCCTTGCCGTAGTTGCCGCGCAGCATCTCGGCATCCGCCAGCGAGATCAGGGTGAAGGGATTGCGGGTGCCCTCGGCGGCGGCGCGGATCGCGTTGTCCGCCTCCTCCTCGCGGCCCTGCTCGCGGTAGAGACGCGCGAGGTTGACGAGCGCCGAGGAGTTGCCGGGCTCCTCCTCGAGGGCGCGGCGGAAGGCGTCGAAGGCCCCCTTGGTGTCGCCCATCCGCGACAGGGCCACGCCGAGGTTGACCCACGCCGGCGCCCAGCCCGGCGCGAGGACGGTCGCGATCCGGAGGTTGTGGACCGCAGCCTCGAGGTCCTCGACCCGGATCGCGTGGCCGCCGATGTTGGTGTGGTAGATCGCGGACGCGGCCACGTCGTCGAGGACCCGCCGCGAGCTGACGGGCGTCTCCGCGCTGAGGTAGAAGTCGTAGGTGTAGAGCCTCTGCGGCGAGCGGTAGCCCGCCACGACGTGGCGGTTCACCACCACGAGCGAGCCTTCGCGCTCCACCTCCGGCTGCCTCTCGACCGTGACCATCACCACCGGGTAGTCGAGGCTGCGGGCCAGGGCGATGAAGAGCGAGGTGAAGGACATGCAGTTGCCGTGGCGGGCGGCGAAGGCCTCCTCCGCGGTCAGGGTCCGCGCCTGCTCGTACTCGAACTCGAACTCGCCCTTGTCGAAGAAGGCCTGCTGCAGCGCCTGCAGCCGGACCTCGGGTCCCGCGGCCGCGTAGGTCGCCGTCTTCAGCTGCGCCCACGCCGCCATCTCGGCGGTGGCGTGGAAGGGGTAGACCACCTCGGCCGGGTCGAGCGGCAGCCGGGCGACCGCCCGCTGCCAGTCCTCGAAGCCGAAGACCTGCTCGTCCGC
>JALOKS010000047.1 GCA_025456385.1 Thermoanaerobaculales bacterium
GGCCGCGATCATCGGCGTGAACACCAGCGAGACCTCGCCTTCGACGCTCAGGTTGTAGCCGATCCACAGCGAGCCGGTGTTGAAGTCCTCGTAGTTGTAGCGCGCCTCGAGGTGGAGCCGGCCGCGGTCGGCGGTGACAGTGGGTTGGAGAAAGTCGTCGTCGTCCGGCACGAAGTAGGCATAGGCGAAGGCGGAGAACGCCCAGTCGTCGCCGTCAGCTCCGGTCGCCGGAGCGGCCGCTGCATCCGCCGCCGCGTCACCGGGAGCGGCTGCCGTCGTCTGGGCGAGGGCGCCGCTCGGTGCGACCGCGGCCAGCATCATCAGGCAGATGAGGATCCGCATGCCTCACCCTCCGAGCGCCACGGTGAGCGTCACGAAAGCGGCTCCGATCACGACCATGACGATCCCCATTATCCAGGGCCGTTTGCGTCCGGCGCGGCGTCCGGACTGGTAGCCCAACATGAACAGCATTAGGATGGCGATGGCGTTGGACACGCGCAGGGCGGCCGAGGCGTGGGACATGAGCATGAACGGCACCGCCACGGGGAAGGTGGCGAAGAAGACCAGGAGAAAGACCACCAACCCGCCCAGCCAGTCGTCCTTTCCGAGACCCGCATGATCGGGCGGCTCGGGGAGCCGGATCAGGCGCTGCCGCATCGTCTCGAGATCGGCGGGTTCGACGGCGGACGCCAGCCCTGGCGGCAGCGCGTCGGCGATCAGTCGATGCGCGACTTCCGGTGCGGGTGCCCTTCGCACTGCGCGAACGGTCACGAGGTCGCGGCTCTTCTCCGCGGCAGATCCCATCAGGTAGAAGGCCGCGTCGATGATACCCCAGGCCAGGTTGCAGCCGAGGGCGCCGATGAGCATCTCCCGCACGTCGCCGCGGCCGGCCTGGACGACGCTGAGCGAGCCGGTGAAGGTGAGCACCATGATCAGCCCGAACAGGATCTCGGCGGTGCGGTCGGTGGGGTCCAGCACGTCGTTGAGTGATCTGGCGGGATCGTTTGGCATGGACCTCCTCGTCATCACGGCAGCCGGCCGAGAACAGGTGCCGAAAAGGAGCCGGTCACGCTATTACGGTATACCGGTTTGTTACTGGAGTGCTGCGGCCGATGGGCGGTGCAATAACGCAGTAGCGTGACCGGCACCTTTTTTTAATCGCGTGACCGGCACCTTTTTTCCGAAATACAAAGCCGTCCACATCTTCGCCGACAATAAAAACTCCGATGGGCCAGGCACCGTGTTGCACCTCAGGGGGCGACACGCCCCCCGGACGCACGAGGCGATGGCGACGGTGTCACGTAACCGGCACAGTTTCGGAGTTCCAGGATCTGAAACCCGGCGTCCTCTTGGGCGACGAAGAGGAAACCGCCGGCGGCTGCGACCCCGGTGATCGACGCCGGCGGGTCCATCACGCTCACCAGCGAGGGAGTGACGTCACTTACGTCCACCACCCAGAGCCGGTCCGTGACGTAGGCGGCGAGCCGCCCCGCCAAAGCCACGCGGCCGAAACCGCCGAGCGCCGGGAACGACCGGAGCTGCTGCGGCGCGGTAGGATCTCCGAGATCGAACACCAACATCCCGAGATCGTTATCGGCGACGACGGCTCGCGCCCCGGACACCGCGATGTCGGTCGCTTCCAACGATCCGGCGAAGGAACCGACCCGGACCGGCGACGCAGGGGTGCCGATGTCGAAGACCCGGAGGCCGTCGTCGTGCCCTCCTCGGTCGGCAACGACGAGATGATCGCCCATGACCGCGACCCCGGCGGCCTCGAACTCACCTTCGAAGCTCACGCGGGCGACCTCGACCGGCGCCGACGGCGTTCGGATGTCGACCACCAGCAGGCTGGAGAACGGGCTGAACAGGGCGTCGATGGATGTCATGTACACGTGGCCGTCCGTGACTGCAAGATCCGACACCATCCCGTCGATCTCTTGGATTCCGACCACGATCGGGGCGGTCGCGTCGCTGGTGTCGATCAGCCAGAGGAGACACTCGCCGTCTATCGCAACCAGGAGATGGTCTCCTGCCGCCGCCATCGCACGCACGTCGGAGAGCCCAATCCGGCCCACCTCGACCGGGTCGGTCGGATCGCGGAGGTCGAAGACGAGAAGATCCGCGCCTTGCTGCGCGACAAAGGCGAGATCCCCGTCGAAGGCCATCACCGAGACGTTGCCCTCAGCCTCACAGCATCCCATCTCGACCGGGACCCTTGGCGTGCTGACGTCGATCACCCTCATGCCATGGCGGTTGGAGGCGACGATCACCTCGTCACCTGATAGCGCGAGATCCGCGGCGCCGCCCGGGATTGAGAGTGAAGCGAGCTGTGACAGCCAGGACCCGGTACCGACATGGATCACCGACAACCCGGCTCCACCGGCGACGAACGCAAGGGTGCCAACGACCTCGACATCCGTCGCATCGATTGCCGAGAAGGAGCCCACTTCGACGGGCGCCGTGGGATCACCGACGTCGATCACGCGCAACCCCCCCGGTCCGTCAGCCAGATAGGCGTGGACACCGGCCACGGTGATTCCCCTGGCTTGCCCCGGAGACGCGAGCGCGCCGATCTCGACCGGGGAGGTCGGGTCGCTGACGTCGATCACCCGCAGACCGGTCCCGCCGTAAGGCCCGTCGGCAACGAATGCGTGATCGCCGAGCAACGCGACGTCGGTCGCCCGGCCCGGGGTGTCGAGGCGTGCGACCTCGGTGGGTGCCGTCGGATCGGTCGCATCGATCACCCGCACACCCGACAGCCCGTCCGCGAAGTACACATACCCGCCCCGGACGGCGATCCCCTCGCCGCTACCGCCGGTCTCGAGAGAGCCGATCTCGACGGGGGCGGTCGGATCGGTCGCGTCGATGATGCGCAGACCGGCTCGTCCGTCCGCGACATATACCAGACCGCCGTCCACCTCGATCGCCTCGGCGCCGGCCGGCAGCTCGATCTCGCCGATCGGTTGCGGTGACGTCCGATCCGAGATGTCGGCGACGACCAGCGCCGCGCCCCGGCCGTGGAACGCGAGATCGCCCGCGATCGCCACGGCGCGGGTTGGACCCCCCATCCAGCGGCCGACTCGTGCGGGGCAGTCATTCCCAAAGGTGGGTGGAACGACAAGAAGCTGTGCCGTGACGATCATCGCCACCGCGCGGACGTACCGCCGCATCGTGTTCATTGTCGACCTCCTCTGTAGGTGAATACCTGCAGGTGAATATCGTCCCGCAGGAGGCGATGTGCAACTGCCATGGTAGCGAGGAGAAACAAGGTCAAGAGAACGGTGCCGGATTCGATGGCAGCCTCAGAACCGTAGGAAGTTGCCGATAGTGGGGCACTCTGAGGTCCTCAAGCCTGGCGCTCGGTCCGATGCGCGGCCGACCTCGACAGCCGGATCTCCTCCAAAGGTGCCCAAAGGCAAAGGTGCCGGCAAAGGTGCCGGTCACGCTATTACGGTGTTACCGGTCTGGCACTGGAGTGCTACGGCGAAGGGCGGTGCAACAACGCAATAGCGTGACCGGCACTTTTTCAGGCACTCTTTCAGGCACTTTTTCAGTAACGGCGCAGAATGCAAGCGGCGCCAACCAGAATGGTAGACTCGAGCTGGAGTCTGCGATGAAACGCCTGGACGATATCTGTCGCGAGCTCGAGCTGCTCGCGGTGTACCTTTTCGGGTCCCGGGCCGACGACGGTCTTCGCGTCCTCGGTGGGAATGTCGTCGATGCTCGCGGATCGGATCTCGATGTCGGCGTGTTCTTCGTTTCACGGCAACCCGACATGGACCGGCTCGGAAGGCTCCAGGTCGCCTTCGAAGAGGTGTTCGCTCCCCTCCGGGTCGATCTGGTTCCCCTCGACCGTGTCGATCCGCTGTTCCAGTTTCGTGCCATCGACGGCCACCGGGTCGCCGCGACGGACTCGACCGGCGCCGACGAACGCGAGCTCGAAGTCATGCGGAGAGCGGCCGATCTGCTGCCGTTTCAGCGGCAGGCTGAAATGGACACCTTCGGAGTCGCCACCTCATGACCCCGGGTGACGTGGATCTCAAGGTGGTTGGCGATCGGCTCCGGATCGTGGCCACCTCCCTCGCTGACCTCAGGGGGATCCCCCACGGCTCGTTCGACGAGTTCGCCTCCGACCGGCGGAACCCGCTGGCATCCGATGCGGCGCTCCGGCGAGCGCTCGAGGCGCTTTTCGACGTCGCCCGTCACCTTCTCGCCAAGGCGAAGGGCCTCGCGGGGCTCGAGTACTGAGAGGTGGCCACCCTCGCCAAGGAACATGGGCTCATCGAGGATGCCGATCTCGCAGATCGCTTCCTCGCGATGGCTGGATATCGGAATCGCCTCACACACCACTACGAAAAGGTGACCGAGAGCGAGCTTTTCGGCATCGTCAGCACGCACCTCGGAGACATCGAGGCCATCGCTGAATCACTCCGTGCCGCGGCTGCCGATCTCGCCGAACTACAACGCCAGGAGGACCCGAGTCGACAATCGGTGGGCGGGTCCGCGGACCTGTAGCTGCTGGACCATAACAACGGCACCGCCGACCTTACACCCATACGCCACACGCACGCTTCAGCCCTTACCGACTTCGCCGGTGTGCGGTGTGCTGGTGTGTGGGAAGATGAGGGTGAGGGCGCCTCGAGCGGAGGACCGGTAACCATGGGACGTCTGACGAGCGTGATCGTCGGTGTCGGATTGATCGCGGTGTCGATGTCGGTGGCGAGCGTGCTCGCCGAGGTGAACGAGGCACCCGAACCCGGCGGAGCGAGCCCCGGTTTTGTCGTGGTGCTCGCGGACGGTACCGTGATTCCCGCCAAGGCCAAACCGGTGTGTGCATTCGGTTCTTTTCGCTATGTCGAACCGACCGGGCGAACCAAGGTACTGAGGGTCTCAGCGGTCGATCTCGAGGCGACGCGGGAATTCAACGCGCAGGTTCCGGACGACCCGTCCGCCGGGACGTTCAGTGTCGGTGGAGGCGTCACGATCCAGGGCTCGGATCCGGTGACGACGCTCGACGACCAGAGCGAGGCGGAGCCGTCACGGCTCAAATCGGTGACCGTCTACTCGGCCACGTGGTGCGGTTACTGTAATCAACTGAAGTCGTTTCTGGCGGCGAACGGCATCAGTGCAACCGTCGTCGAGGTCGACCGGTTGCCGGACGATCAGCAGCAGACCGCGCGGTCCGAGATGAAGCGCCTCACCGGTCGCGTCGCCTTCCCCACGGTGATCATCGGCGGGGAGGCCCAGGCAGGCTTCTCGCCGTCGTGGATCAAGTCCAAGCTCGCCAGCTGAACCATGGATGGGTGCCTGGACCAGGTGCTGGGCTCGAGAACCTCAGGGAGTTGCCGATTGTGGAGCATCCTGAGGTCCAAAAGCCTGGCGCTCGATCCGATGCCCGGCCGACCTCGAAAACCGGATCTCCTCGGATCGCGACCGGCCGGGCCGAGCGAAGCCATTACCCACCGGTCGCCGGCCGGCGAGGGACGCACCATGGACCGAGGCATCGACCCGCTGAACGAACACGACACGACCGCGGTCGCCGGACAAGAAGGTCGGGGGGAGCCGCCCGTCTGGTCCGTCGACCCGGCGTGTCGCATGGACGGCCGTGGTACCTTCGAGGTGGGTTTACTGCAATTGTCAGGCGGGATTCTCGGCGACGGTGAGGACGACTCATGCTGATCCTCCACCTCGGCATCGGCATGCAGTGGCTCGGCGCCCTGCTCCTCACCGCGCTCTTCCTGCTGCTCACCCGGTCGTTGAAGCGACCATGGCTCAGCCTGTGGCTCGGCGCCTGGGCCTGCCTGCTGGCCGCCATGACCATGCTCCGGGTCGCCTTCACAGTCGATCCCAACCCGAAGCCGCTGATCATGGCCTATCTGGCGTGCGAGTACGGGTTCGGTCTGCTCCTGCTCGCCGGGATGGCGAGCTTCGTCAGCGGTCGTGAGCTTCGTCCACGCGATGCCCGGCTGCTGGCGCCCTTCCTCGCCTTTTCGGTCATCGCGCCGGTCGTCATCGACAACTTCAACCTCCTGTTCAGCGTGCACGCCGGAGTCCTGGCCGGGCTCTTCGGCGCCGCCCTGGTGGTGGCGTCGCGGGCGCCGCATGAGAGCCGCGGACCGGGGCTCATCGTGCTGACGGCCTCCCTCGCCGGGCTGACGCTCGTCTTCCTGCACTACGTGCCCACCTTCGCAATGGCCGCCGCCCCGTCGCCCCCGCGTTGGCTGGACTATCTGACTCGGGCCGCCTTTCTCGATCTCATCCTCCAGCTCCTCCTCGGCATCGGCTCGGTGATGGTGACCCTCGAGCGGATCAACCGCGAGCTCGACGACGCGAACCAACGCCTGGCCCTCCTCGCCCGTCACGATCCGCTGACCAGCGCCCTCAACCGGCACGCCTTCCACGGCATGCGAGCCGGCGATCCCTGCTCCGGAGGCGGCGTGGTGGTCCTGGTGGACATCGACAACCTCAAGGGCATCAACGACAGCGGGGGACACGGCGCGGGCGACCGCGCGATCCGGGCAGTGGCCACCGCGCTGCGCAGCGTGATCCGCTCCGACGACCTGCTCTTTCGATGGGGCGGCGACGAGTTTTTGGTGATCCTCGCCGGAGTCGACGAGACGCAGGCGACCGCCCGCCTCGCGACCCTCGACCGTCAGCTGGAGCTCGCCCGTGGCGAGGGCGGGCCTCTCGGCCTGCCCCTGTCGGTCTCGTACGGCCTCGCCTCCTTCGATTCAGTCGAGGCCCTCGAGGGCTCCGTCGCCGCCGCCGACGAGCGGATGTACCGCCGACGGCGCGACCGGCGGGGCTCCCCGGGGACGCCGTCGTTCGCACCGTCTCCCCATCCTCACGAACCGAGTTGATGAGCCGGTCGGCTCGATCAGCCCGTCGCACCCGGATTCCGGTGCTCACCGCCACCCGAGGACGCCACACGGGGCGCCGGTCCGAGGAATGACGGACGTTGCACCCTCGAGGCAGGCAGGAGCGAGCTCCAAACCAGAGCTACACACCGGCTCTCGAGATCGCGCGGAGGGCATTCACGAAGAGGGTACCGAAACGGGTGTCGGGTTCATACATCTCGAGCTCGGACACTCCCTCATCCCAGCAGCCCGGCCGTCCGGCGGTAGGCGGTGAGCAGCTCCGCCACCACCGCCTGGGGAACGAAGCGGCGCGCGCGCTCGAGGCCGCGCTCGCGGAGGTCGCGCCGCAGCTGCTCGTCGCCGAGCACGCGCGCCACTGCGGCGGCGATCCCACCGGCGTCCTCCGGATCGACGAGCAGGGCCGCGCCACCGGCGGTCTCGGGCAGCGCGGAGCGGTTGGAGGTGACGACCGGCGTTCCGCAGGCCATCGCCTCTGCCACGGGCAGGCCGAAGCCCTCCGCGAGCGACGGAAACACCAGCACCCGCGCCCGCCGGTAGAGGGCCGCGAGCTCGGGAGCCCCGAGCCGCGACAGCCGGAGGATCTCGCCGGCGCTGGCGGCGCTGGCGAGTCGACGCCGCAGCCCCGCCTCGAGCCAGCCGGGGGCCGTCACCAGCACCAGGCGGTGGCGCCCGCGCACGGCGGTCGGCAGGAGATCCCAGGCCTCGAGGAGCCGGCCCAGGTTCTTCCGCGGTTCGATGCCGGCGACCGCGAGTGCGAACGGGGCGTCGAGGCCGAAGCTCCGCAGGGCGGCCGCGTCACCCTCGGCCGCGGCAGCGGTGAAGCAGGCACCGAGCACCGGCGGCACGACCTCCACCCGCCCGGCATCGAGGGCGAGCAGGCGCGTCGCCTCGCGGCGGGTGGCGTCGGAGACCGCGAGGACGGTCGCCCCACGGGCGAGCGCGAGGGCGATGGCGGACAGCGTACGGACGCGGTTCGCGGCAGTATGGCACTCCGGATGACTGAGCACCGTCAGATCGTGCAGGGTGAGGACGGTGCGCCGGGCGCCGGCGGGCGGCATGACGAAGCCGGGGGCATGGAACAGATCGAGGCTCTCCAGCACAGGCCGCGCGGCCGGGGCGCACTCGACCGCGGCCGGCAGCGAACCGAGGACCGACTCGTAGACTGCTCGCCGGCTGCGGCCGCGGTCGAGGTCGAACAGGACCAGCTCCTCCGCAGGCGCGTGGCGAATGAGAGCGCGCACCAGCTCGGCGGTGTACGACGCGACGCCGCCATCGCCGTGGAGCGCCCGCCCGACATCGATGCCGATCCGCACGCCTCAGCCCCGATCGGCGGCGGCCACGCTCCGCCGCAGTCCGTCGAGATGCTGCAGCAGCGCCTCTCCGGTCTCCCGTGTCAGAAGGCCGCCGGCCATCGCCGCCGCAACCTCTGCCGCCGCCGCTTCGAGCCGGCGGCGCATCCGCCAGCGCCGCAGCGAGGGCCGCAGCGCGAGGGCGGCGAGGGCCGCCGCCGCGACGGCCGCGAGCGCCAGACCCGCCATCACCGGGTCCGCTCCGGGTTCAACCAGCGCTCGACCGCGGCCTCGCCGAAGCGGCGGCGGAGCCGGCCCTCGATCAGACGGTGCTCCCAACGCGGCCGGTGCAGGGCGTAGTAGCGCAGCTGCGATGGGCGGTAGATCTCGTCGACCTGCGCGCGGCGGGCAAAACCGCCGGCGTGCCGGACGACCGCCGCCGGCTCCTCGGCGAGCCGCCAGCCTGCACGGCGCAGGCGGAGGCACAGGTCGACGTCCTCGAAGTACATGAAGAAGCTCTCGTCGAAGCCGCCGACCGCGCGGAAGGCCGCCGTCCGAACCAGCACGCAGGCGGCGGTGTACCACGGGTGCCCGGCCAGCCGCGCGAACGCGCGCGCCAGCCACCCATGGGCCCACGGCTGTGCCTCCCACGGGTTGCGGAGGCGCTGCAGGGCCTCGCCGAGCACGCCGCGTTCCGGCGACCAGCAGAACTGGCGCCCGCCGTCCGGGTAGAGCAGCCGCGGCGCGACCAGCCCGAGCCGCTCCTCGCCGTCGAGGCGGGCCGCGAGGCGCTCGAGGGCGCCCGGCTCGAGCCAGGCGTCGGCATTGAGAAGCAGCAGGGCCTCGCCCGTCGCGCTCGCCGCGGCCAGGTTGTTGGCGGCGCCGAAGCCCAGGTTCTTCTGCTGGGCGAGCACCCGCACCTCGGGAAAGGCCGCGCGCAGCATCTCCGGCGAGCCGTCGCCGGAGGCGTTGTCGACGACCAGCACCTCGAGCCCCGGGTGCGGCAAGCCGAGGCTCTCGAGGCAGCGCCGCAGCAGCACGCCGCCGTTGTGGTTGACCACCACCGCCGAGATCATGGAGCCGCCACCCGCCGCAGCTCGGCCACCAGGCGCCGCGAGGCCGCCTCCCAGGTGTGGTCCGCGAGCAGGCGCGACGCCGCCGCGAGCACGGCCTGGTTGCGGCCCCGATCGGCGAGCGCCTGACGAGCGGTCGCGAGGATCCCGGCGGCGGATGCCTCGCGGCACCGGAACGGGTAGTCCGGCCACAGCTCGTCGAGGGCGAGACCGGCGCTGACCACAACCGGCCTGCCGCAGGCGAGGCACTCGAGGGGCGGGATTCCGAAGCCCTCGTGGCGCGACAGGTAGAGCCCGAGCTCGGCGCCGCGGTAGAGCGGCGCCAGGTCGTCCTCGGCGACCCAGCCGAGGGGCAGCACCGCGTCCGTGAGGCCGAGGTCCGCGATCCACGCCCGGATCTTCTCCGGCCTCCGCATCCGGTTGGCGCCGGCGATCACCAGCTGCAGCTCGGGGCGCTCGCCGCGCAGGCCGGCGAAGGCCTCGAGGACCTCGCGCGGCTGCCGGCGTTCGAGCACCGTGCCGAGCCACAGCAGGTAGGGGGCGCGCACCCCGAGCGCCGCCCGCCGGCGCGCGTCCTCCTCCTGCTCCACCGCGTTGAAGCGCCCGAGCTCGACCCCGAGGGGGACCACCGCCAGGCGATCGTCGGGCAGCCGGTAGCGGGCCCGCACGAGCCCGGCCATGGCGGCGGTGTCGGTCAGCACGCGCTCCGCCCGCCGCGCCGCGCTGCGGGCGAGCAGCCGCCGCCGCCAGCGCTCGCGCGGCGGGAACTCCTCCGGCAGGAGCTCGAAGCTGAGGTCGTGGAGGACCACGACCCCGGGCGTGCGCAGCCCGTAGGGCAGCGCGTACGCCGGGCCGAGGACGAGGTCGAGGGGATGCCGGCGGAGCTCGCGCGGCAGCTTGAGCTGCTCCCACAGCACCCGGCCGCCGCGGTCGCCGGCGTGGTGCCGGACGACGCGGTGGTCCTCGGCGAGGTCGACGGCGGCGGCCTCGCCCTGGAAGAAGAGATGCCACTCGACGCGGTGGTCCCAGCTCGCGAGGCCGCGGAGCATGCCCTCGAGGTAGCGGCCGACGCCGGTGCGCTGCCCCTCCAGCTCGGCGGCGATGACGCCCACCCTCATGGCATCCATCCTAGCCCGGACTATTCATGAGCTGTCTGCTGCGGCCAACGATGCTTCCGCGTCAGCCGCGTTTTCCCACCTCGGGGTGCTCGACGTACCGTCATCGACACCCCCGCCCTCCAGCCCGTCGGACGAGCGCAATCACGGTTTCGGGGGGCCAGGCACCGCCACCCGTCACTGCGAACCCGTCTTGACAAGGTGTGGACCAATAGGTAGATTGAGTCTCAGTAACCCATCGTAACCCAATCAGACTCCGGCTTCTTGAGGTTGGCAGCTCTGCAAATGATGTCCGGCGACGATTCCGACAACCACGAGATCTCCGCCGGCGACCTGCTGGGAGACGACCCGACGGTGCCCGGCGAACCGCCCTTCGGCGACCTCGACCTCGACGTCATGACCGATCGCTCTTCCCCCTCGACGCCGGAACCGCCGGCTCCATGCCCAGGAGGTACGACCATGTCCGTCCCGAACCGGATCCTCGCCAGCTCCGCCCTCGCCACCGCCCTTCTCGCGGCCGGCGTCGCTCACGCCGTGGCCCCGCGCAGCGCCTCGCCCGGCGCCGCGGACCGCGTCCTCGCGGTCGACACCCGGTGCCCGACCTTCGCCTGGGAGGCGGTGCCCGGCGCCCTCCACTCCGAGCTCGCGGTCTACCGCGTGCCGCCCCCGGGGGAGGACCTCGCCGAGGAGGCGGTGCTCCGGGCGATCGTGCCCGGCGGCATCCCCGCCTGGGTGCCGCCGGCCGCCGACTGCCTCCCGCCGGGCGGGAGCTACGTCTGGTTCGTGCGCGCCGTCTACGAGACCGCCGACGAGGAAGTGATCGACGCCTCCGACTGGTCGCCGGGGCATTACTTCGCGGTCCCCGCCGTGCCGAGCGCCGCGGAGCTCCAGCGCGCCCTCGAGGTCCTGCGCAGCTGGGAGGCCGGGAGCGTCGGCGATGAGGGCGCGGGATCCGAGGCCGCCGCCGCACCCCGCCCCGAGGCCGACCGGCGGGGCGCCCTGGCGGCCCCCGCGCCGAAGCTCGACTCCGTCCCCGGCGCCTCGGCGGCGATTCGGGGCGACAACCCGGAGACGGTCGGAGAGGCCTACGGCGTGATCGGCATAACCGCCGCCGCCGCCGGCGCCGGCCTCGCCGGTGCCAACTCCAACGGCGGCGCCGACCTGGTCCTCGACGGGTCGCTCGACGGCACCGAGACCTTCTACCTCTGGAACACCGGCGGAGGCAAGCACCACCTCGAGGTGCTCGGCGACATCACCGGCGAGAACTTCGACGCCAACTCGCTCGATGTCGGTGGCACAGCAACGGTCGGCTACCTGTATACCAACGGCATGACGTCAACATCATCCCTCTATACCGACTTCGATGTGAATGCCAACGACGATCTGTACGTGGGCGATGATGGCTCGATTCTCGGCAACCTCGGCGTCGGAGCTTCCTATTCAGGCTCATACAAGCTGTACGTCGACGGCAATGGGATTTTCACCACCAACCTGGGGATCGATGGCACCCTGCGGGTCGACGGCAAGATCACCAATGGCGGGAAAGGCATCATGAAGAGTAAC
>JALOKS010000292.1 GCA_025456385.1 Thermoanaerobaculales bacterium
GCGCCACCAGCCCTGCGGCCGAGGCCAGCAGCCGGCGCTGGGTGGCCGCGAGCTCGGCCGGCGCGCCGGGCCGCAGCCGCCACTTGAGCTCCGGGTGGCGGCGGAAGGTGCCCGTCCCGGTGCACGGCGCGTCGAGGAGCACCAGCTCCCAGGCGGCGGCCGCGAAGGGCGGTGTGAGCGCGTCGGCTGCAGCCGCGGCGACCCCGCCGACCCGGCGCAGGAGGGGCGCCATCAGGCGCACCCGGCCGAGCGCCCGGTCGCCCGCGGCCAGCACCGACCAGCCGCCGAGCGCGGCCAGCAGCGCCGCCTTGCCGCCCGGCGCTGCGCACAGGTCGAGCGCGCGGGCGCCGCTCGGAGCCAGCGCGCGGGCGACGTGGGCGACGAGCTGCGAGCTCGGGTCCTGGGCGTAGGCCGAGCCCTCGATGACGAAGGGGACGAGCCGGGCGGCGTCCTCGGGTGCGGACCACGCCCCGGGGCACCACGGATGCGGCTCCAGGCGGAGGCCCGCGTCGACCGCGGCCCGGCGGGCGTCGTCGCCGAAGAACCACACCCAGGTCATGGCCGGCTCCTGCGCCGCAGCCATGCTCGCCTCCGCCGCCGCGCGGCCGAAGCGCTCGGACCAACGGCTGGCCACCCACCACGGGTGTGACAGCCGCACGTCCGCCGCGGCCACCTCGAGCCGCCCTCGCCAGCCCACCGCGGCCTTGCGCAGCACGGCGTTGACCATGCCGGCGGCCGAGCTGAGGCCCAGCCGCTTCACGAGGTGCACCGCGCCGTCGGTCGCCAGCCCCGGCGGCAGCTCCAGGCGCACGATCTCGACCAGGCCGAGGCGCAGGGCCGCGCGCACTCCAGGGTCGAGCTCGGTGAGCGGGCGCCGGCACAGCGGACCGAGAACCGCGTCCAGCGCCCGCATCCAGCGCAGGGTCTCCAGCACCCGCACCCGCGCCGCGAGCGGTGTCCCGCCGCCGAGCAGCCGCGTCGAGAACGCCCCCTCCTCGACGCGGATCAGCAGCCGCGCCGCGGTCAGCCGCTCAGCCGAAAGTCTCACCCCGGGTCACCCGCTCGCCGATCAGGAAGGCGTCGACCGGCATGCGCCGGCGGCCCTCGCGCTGCAGCTCGGTCAGGCGCACCGCGCTGCCGCGGCCGCAGCGGACGACGATCCCCGCCATCTCGACCGCGACCACCGTGCCCGGCGCTTCGTCGCCCCGGGGCGGCGGCACCACATCCTCGAGCCCGAAGACCTTCAGCCGGCCGCCGCGGAAGCTGGTGTGCAGGCCCGGCCAGGGCGTGAAGCCGCGCAGCCGGTTGACCAGCTGGCGGGAGGGCATCGACCAGTCGACCTCACCGAAGTTGCGGCGCAGCATCGGCGTCACGTTGACGCCGTCGGTGGGCTGCGGGCGCGGCGTGATCGAGCCCTGCTCGAGCCCGTCGAGGGTCCGCACCACGAGCTCGGCGCCGAGCGCCGCGAGGCGCGGCTCGAGCGTCTCGGCGGTCTCGCCGGCCTCGATCGCGACCCGCTCCTGGAGCAGGATCGGGCCGGTGTCCATCCCCTCGTCGAGCTGCATCGTGGTGACGCCGGTGTAGCGGTCGCCGCAGACCAGCGCCCACTGGATCGGCGACGGCCCGCGGTGGCGCGGCAGCAGGCTCGGGTGCAGATTGACAAAGCCGAATCGCGGCACGCCGAGGAGATGGCCGGGAATGAGCTTGCCGTAGGCCACCACCACCGCGACCTCGGCGCCCGCGCGCAGCACGGCCTCGACCGCCTCCTGCCCCTTGAGGCTCTTGGGCTGCGCGATCGGCAGGCCGGCCCGTTGCGCCGCCTCGACCGCCGGCGGCGGGGTCACCACCTGGTGCCGCCCGACCGGTTTGTCGGGCCGCGACACGACCAGCACGACCTGGTGCGGGCTGGCGAGCAGCCGCTCGAGGCTGGGGACGGCGAAGTCCGGCGTGCCGTAGAACGCGACCTTCATGACCGGGGAGTGTACACCAAGATTCGATCTCATCTTCTTCACTTCTGCCCTCGCCGCGGCGGGGGCCAGAAGAGAAAAAGGTTGGGAAATGTTGAGAACTCGTATACATTCGACCGCGGAGTGTGCGTGGAGGAGATGCGCATGGCCGACATCGCACCGGAGACGATCCGCGAGGCGCTCGACGAGATCCTGCCCGGGGTCCAGAAGCCGAGCCGCTACCTCGGGCTCGAGCGCAATCTCGTGCGCAAGCCGTGGGAGTCGGTCCCGCTGCGGGTCGCCCTCGCCTTCCCCGACGCCTACGAGATCGGCATGTCCCACCAGGGCACCCGGATCCTCTACCACCTCATCAACCGCCGCGAGGACGCGCTCGCCGAGCGCAGCTTCGCGCCGATGCCGGACATGGCGGCGGCGCTGCGCGCCGCGGGCATCCCCCTCTACACCCTGGAGAGCTACCACCCGCTCGCCGCCTTCGAGGTCGTCGGGATCTCCCTGCAGTCGGAGCTCAACTACATCAACGTCCCCTACCTGCTCGACCTCGCGCGGATCACGCGCCGGGCGGCGGCGCGGCGGCAGGAGGAGCCGATCGTTCTCGGCGGGGGCCCGTGCACCGCCAACCCCGAGCCGGTCGCTGACTTCTTCGACGCGATCCTCATCGGCGACGGCGAGGCCGCGCTTGACGGCATCCTCGACGTCGTCCGCGACGGTCGCGCCGGGGGCGTGGACCGCGCCGAGATCCTGCGCCGGCTGGCCACCGTGCCCGGGGTCTACGTGCCGAGCTTCTACCGCTGGCACCCCGCCGCCGCGGACGAGCCCGCGCGCTGGGAGACCACCGAGGCCGGGGCGCCCTTCCCGGTGACCCGCGTGTGGGTCGCCGAGCTCGACCCTGCGGACCAGCCCGAGGCGGTGATCGTGCCCTTCGCCGACGTCATCCAGGACCGGCTCGGCATGGAGATCATGCGCGGCTGCACTCAGGGTTGCCGTTTCTGCCAAGCCGGCTACTGGTACCGGCCGGTGCGCGAGCACGACCCGCGGGTGGTCGCCGACCGGATCGAGCGGCAGGTTGCCGAGACCGGCTTCGAGGAGGTCGGCCTGCTCAGCCTGTCGACCGCCGACTACTCCCAGGTCGAGCCCCTGGTGTCCGAGCTCGCCGAGCGCCTGCAGGAACGGCGGGTCTCGGTCAGTCTGCCGTCGCTGCGGGCCGACGCCTTCTCGGTCGGGCTCGCGGAGGCGGTGTCGCGGGTGCGCCGCTCGGGCTTCACCTTCGCCCCCGAGACCGGATCCGACCGCCTGCGCCGGGTCATCAACAAGACCTTCACCAACGCCGACATGGTGCGCGCCGCCGAGGCCGCCTTCGCCAGCGGCTGGCAGCTGATCAAGGTCTACGCCATGATCGGCCTGCCGACCGAGACCGACGACGATCTCGAGGAGCTGGCGCGGCTCGCCGAGGACCTGACGGCCGCGGGACGGCGCGCCACCGGCGGCCGCAAGGTCGAGGTCAAGGTCTCGGTCGGCTGCTTCGTGCCCAAGGCGTGGACCCCCTTCCAGTGGCAGCCCTTCGCCGGCGTCGCCGATCTGCAGCGGCGGATCTCGGTTCTCAGGCGGCGCTTCAAGGGCGTCCGCGGCGCGCGCCTGAGCTGGTCCGAGCCCGAGGAGTCGGCGCTCGAGGCATTCCTGTCGCGCGGCGACCGCCGGCTGGCCGCGGTCATCGAGCGCGCGCACGAGCTCGGCGCGGTCTTCGACGGCTGGTCCGACCACCTCGACCTCGAGGCCTGGCGCCGGGCGATCGCGGACTGCGGCGTCGATCTCGAGTCGGAGCTCGGCGGCCGCGAGCTCGCCTGCACCCTGCCCTGGGACCTCATCGACGCCGGCGTCCGCAAGGG
>JALOKS010000048.1 GCA_025456385.1 Thermoanaerobaculales bacterium
GCGCCCACGGCGGCGTGATCGTGCAGGCTATCTTCGCCTTCCCCGGCGGCCGCCGCTTCCACTTCACCGACCCGGCCGGCAACGAGCTCGCCGTGTGGTCGGATCGCTAGAACTTCCGGCCGCCTTCCTGCGGCCCTGAGCTCCTGGCACGGGGCGCGCCCTCAGCGCGCTCCCGGGCATGTCTCGCGCGCGGCGGCCTCGTGGAGCCGAGCCAAACAGCGAGCTGCCCCGCCACGTACAACGATCGGAGGTCCACATGGGAGTGAATCAGCGGTTGCGGTGGCAGCGCAGTGCCTCCCTGGTCATCGTCCTCATTGCCGCCACCGTCCTCGCGGCCTGCGTGTCGGTCCGCGAGGCGGGCGACCAGCCTGCCCCGGAGCGGCAGGTCGTGTCGGTCCGGTTCGAGGCGATCCCGGACACGGCCGAGGTGCACGTGGACGGCGAGTTCCGCGGCACCGCCCCGGTCACGCTGCTCCTCGCACCCGGTGCCCACGCCGTCGAGCTGCGCGCCGCCCGCCTGCAGCCCGAGTAGCGTCCGGGGAGCCGGCGCAGACGGCGCTGGCGGAGGGCTGGCGGCCGTCCGAAGATTGCCTCTGCGCTCACTTGCGAAAATTTTCACAAGATCTATAATGATGACGTGGGCCACCGCCGCCGCGGGTCGGCGGCGGGGCCGGGGGTGCGAGGTGGTGACCCTGGTCTTCATCGGCGTGCTGCTCGCCGCGGTCGCTCTCGACGCATGGCTGATCCGCCCCTGGGAGCGCCGGCACCTCCCGCCGGCCCGCTCGCGGCACCACGGGGCCGCGGAGCTGGTGGTGCCGCGGACCCTGTTCTTCCACCCCGGCCACACCTGGGCCCGCCTCGAGGAGAACGGGCAGGTGACGGTCGGGGTGGACGACCTGGTGCGTTCCCTGGTCGGGGAGCTGTCGGCGGTCGAGCTGCCGGGCGCCGGTAAGGGGCTGCAGGCCGGACGACCGGCACTGGCCATCCGCCAGGGCGCGCGTCGGCTGCAGCTGGCGGCGCCGGTCAGCGGCCGGGTCGTCGAGGTCAACGCGGCCCTCGGGCGCGACCCGGTCCGGCTGCGCTGGCGCCCCTACAAGGAAGGATGGGCCTTCCGGCTCGCGCCCGGCGAGCGCCTGGCCGCGGAGCTCGGGGCCCTCGCCATCGGTCGCGACGCCGAGCGCTGGATGCGGGCCGAGATGGAAGCCCTCGACCGCCTGTTCGATCGCGGCGTCCTCGCGCCGCCGGTCGAGGGCGCGCTGGCAGGCGCCGGCGACGAGGCCTGGGCGCAGTTCCAACGCGAGCACCTGAAGCTCGACCCCGAGCCGGCGGAGACCCGCGCATGAGCCCGCGAGCCAAGGCACTCCTGATCGACATCACCCGCTGCATCGGCTGCGGGGCCTGCTCCGCAGCCTGCAAGACTGCGAACGATCTGCCGCACGAGGTCGAGCCGCAGCTCACCGCCGACACCTGGACGGTGGTCCTCGAGCGCGGCGGCGAGCGTTGGGTGCGCGACCTCTGTCGGCACTGCCTGCAGCCGTCCTGCGTGTCGGTGTGCCCGGTGGGCGCTCTGGTCAAGCGCGAGGACGGGGCGGTGGTCTACAACAAGGACATCTGCCTCGGCTGCCGCTACTGCATGATCGGCTGCCCGTTCCGGATTCCGAAGTTCGAGTGGCATTCGGCGGCGCCGCGCATCCGCAAGTGCATCCTGTGCGCTCCGCGCCTCGAGAAGGGCCTGCCCACGGCCTGCGCGGAGGCCTGCCCGACCGAGGCAACGGTTTTCGGCGACCGCGACACCCTGGTCGCGATCGCCCGCGCGCGCCTGGATGCGGATCCGGAGCGCTACCACCCGCAGGTCTACGGACTGACCGAGGCCGGCGGGACCTCAGTGCTGTTCCTGTCGCCGCTGCCCTTCGAGGAGCTCGACTTCGACACCACGGTGGCGAGCTTCCCGCTGCCGGACCTCACCTGGCGGCTGCTGCTGCACGTGCCGAACGTGGTCATGTTGGGAGCCGGCTTCCTGGGCGCCTCGTACTGGCTGTACCGGCGCCGCGAGCAGGTCGCCCTCGAGGAGGAGGGTGAGACCTCCGGGTCGGCGCCGCGGACCGGAGGCGACCATGATTGAGCGCGTGCGCTCCTTGCTCACTCCGTGGCGGGTCCTGCTCGCCGTGCTGCTGGTGACCGCTGCGGTGATCGTGACCTTCCGCTTCGCCTTCGGCCTCGGCTCGGTGACCAACCTCAGCGACGAGACCCCGTGGGGCATCTGGGTGGGCTTCGACATCCTCGCCGGCATCGGCCTCGCGGCCGGCGGCTTCATCATGGCGGCGGCGGTCTACGTCTTCGGGCTCGAGCGCTACCGGCCGCTGCTGCGGATGTCGATCCTCACCGCGCTGATCGGCTACCTCCTGTTCATCACCGGCCTCATCCTGGAGATCGGGCGGCCGTGGAACATCTGGCGCTGCATCGTCGACCACAACTTCCACTCGCCGCTCTTCGAGATCGCCTGGTGCGTGATGCTGTACACGACGGTCCTGCTCCTGGAGTTCTCCCAGGTGGTTCTCGAGCGCTTCGGCTGGCACCGGCTGGAGGCCCTGCTGCACAAGATCCTGGTGCCGCTGGTAATCGTCGGGGTCCTGCTGTCGACCCTGCACCAGTCGACCCTCGGCACCTTGTTCACGATCGTGCCGCACAAGCTGCACCCGTTGTGGTACTCGCCGATCCTGCCGGTGCACTTCTTCATCTCCTGTCTGGCGGCCGGGCTGGCGATGATCTGCTTCGAGGGCTTCCTGAGCTGGCGATTCCTCAAGCACCCGCCGCGGCTCGATCTGCTGCCCAACCTGGCCCGGGTCATGGCGCTGATCCTCGTCATCTACTTCGTGTTCCGCATCGAGGACCTGGCCCTGCGCCACGCGCTGCCGCACGCCTTCGCAATCGGTTTGCCGGCGTTCCTGTTCTGGCTCGAAAACCTGTTGTTCGTGGTGGTGCCGGTCGTCATCGTCTTCCGCACCGCCCGGCGGATGACGACGCGGTCGCTGTTCGCGGCCTCGTTCTGCGCCGTGATCGGCTTCATCATGCACCGCTTCAACGTCGCGGTGACCGGAATGCAGCTGATCCACGAGACCGGCTACTTCCCGACCTGGCAGGAGCTGGTGATCAGCATGAGCCTGATCGCGCTCGGTTTCATCGCCGCCGGCCTCGCGGTGTGGTTCTTCCCGATCGCCTCGGCGGGCGGCGGCGACGCGTCGGCGGGCCGCAACGGCGCCTACCGGCTGCCCTGGCGCCCGCGCGCCGCGTCCGAGCCGGCAGAGCCGGGGACCGGAGGTTCGCGGTGAAGAGCAACGCGGTGGTCTTTGCAGCGGTGATCGGCTCCCTCGCTCTCCTCCTCGCGGCGGCCGAGGAGCCGCCGGTCCCCGAGCGCGTGACCCTCGGCGCCCTGGCGAGGCTCTACCCTCCGGTCGAGCTCGACCACGCGCTGCACGTCGAGGCCACCGGCGACTGCGCGAGCTGTCACCACCGGCCCTTCGGCGAGCCCGCCGCCTGCGGGAGCTGCCACGACGAGCCGGTCAAGCCCTCCGCCTTCGTCCACGAGCTGCACTGGGAAGTCGAGGACTGCACCGGCTGCCACCACCGGCCGGCGACCGCCGACCTGCGCTGTGTCTCCTGCCACCCGGTGGAGCCGGACCCGGAGCGGCTGGCGGTGATCGGCCTCAAGGGCGCCTACCACGGCCTCTGCCTGCGCTGCCACGGCGAGACCGGCAGCGACGAGTCCTGCGCGATCTGCCACCCTGCACCTCGGTGACCGGAGCGGCTGTCGCGGTGGCGAGAGCGGTGCCGGGCTCGCGCCCGGGTGAGGCTGGCGCTGGTACCATGGGGCCAGTCTTCGGTTGACAGGGAGGTGGGTTGATGCGTGCAGCCGTGGTGTGTGCTGTGGTGTGCGCGGTGCTCGTGCCCGTGGTGGCGGACGCCGAGGATGAGGACTTCGCCGTCAGGGAGAAGGCGGTGGTGCGCCCGGAGGTACTGCCCGACAAGGCGCTGATCTACATCGTCAGGCCGACAAGCGCGGGCACGGCCATTCGGATGTGGGCCTTCGCCGGCGACACCGTGCTCGGCGTCACCAAGGGCGACACCTACGCCTTCGCCTACCTCGAGCCGGGCGAGCACCTGTTCTGGTCGCGGGCCGAGAACGTGTCGGCGTTGACGGCGACAGTCGAGGCCGGGAGGACGTACTACCTCAAACAGAACGTGAGGATGGGCGGCCTCAAGGCGCGGGTCAAGCTCGAGGCCATCGACGAGACCGAGGGGCAGGAGATGCTCGCCAAGTGCGGCCACCACTCGACCCTGACCGAGGCCGGGAAGGCGCGCGCGGCCGAGATCGCCGCCGAGAAGTTGGCGGTGGCGCAGGAGAAGGCCGCCAAGGGCGACACCGACGCGGGCGACGACTGAAGGTCGAGCTGAGGTCGTCTCGCTCAGGATGACGATGTGAGGGGCCCTGCGGTCGCCGCTCTCCGGATGACGGCGAACGCCAGCGCCTTACGTGGCTGGTCGGTCGGCTGGTTCGAAATTCCGAATTTCGAAGTCCGAATTCCGAATTCTGATTTCCGAAGTTCTAACTCGTCCTGTACATCTCCTCGATCAGCTGCCCATGGCGCTCGATGGCGGCGCTGCGCTTGA
Organism: Thermoanaerobaculales bacterium; assembly: GCA_025456385.1. GTDB lineage: Bacteria > Acidobacteriota > Thermoanaerobaculia > Thermoanaerobaculales > Sulfomarinibacteraceae > Sulfomarinibacter. The sequence goes on from JALOKS010000048.1 coordinate 4,669, forward strand.
CCTTGAGGGTCGGCGTCAGCAGGCCGTTGTCGATCGAGAACTCGGGCACGAGGCGGAACTCCTTGATGGTCTCGAAGGAGGCGAGCTCGCGGTTCTTCTCGTCGATGACCGAACGGATGAGGTCGTTGACCTCGCCGCTCGCGAGCAGGCGTCCGAGGTCGTCGCCCGGCAGGCCGCGCGCTGCGGCGAAGGCCTTGACGTTGTCGGGCTCGACGGTGACGAGGGCGGTGAGGTAGGGCCGGCGGTCGCCGACGACGCAGACCTGGGAGACGTAGGTCGAGGTCGCGATCAGGCCCTCGATCGCGGCCGGGGCCACGTTCTTGCCGCCGGCGGTGACGATGAGGTCCTTCTTGCGGCCGGTGATGCGAAGGAAGCCCTCGCCGTCGATCTCACCGAGGTCGCCGGTGTGCTGCCACCCGTCGGGCGTGAGGGTCTCGGCGGTCTCGGCGGGCATCTTGTAGTACTCGCGCATGATGTTGCGGCCGCGGTAGAGCACCTCGCCGTCCTCGGCGGTGCGCTGCTCGATGCCGGGTCCGGTCGGCCCCACCCAGCCGAAGCGGTAGTTGTCGTAACGGTTGACGTTGGTGAACGAGGTGTTCTCGGTCATGCCGATGCCCTCGAGGACCAGGACTCCGGCGGCGTGGAAGAAGCGGCCGATGTCGGGGTTGAGAGGCGCCGCGCCCGAGATGCACCAGCGCACGCGGCCGCCGAGGGCCGCCTGGACCTTCGAGAACACGAGCTTGGTGGCGAGGGCGTACTTCGCGGCGAGCAGCGGCGGCACCGGCTTCTTGGCGACCTTGAGGTCGCTGACCTGAAGTCCGACCGAGAGCGCCCAGTTGAAGAGCTTGAGGGCGAGGCCGCCCTTGGCCTGGACGCCGGAGATGATCCTGGTGTGCACCTTCTCGTAGACCCGCGGCGCGCTCGGAAACCAGTGCGGGCGGGCGATCCTGAAGTCCTCGGCGACGGTCTCCATGCTGCGGGCGAAGGTCGTGGTCGCGCCGACCACGAGAGCGGTGAAGACGCAGGTGCGGGCGAAGACGTGGGCGAGCGGCAGGAAGAGCAGGGTCTCGTCGCCGTCGAGGTGCTGGAAGGAATCGCGCACCGACTGCGCGGTGAAGGTGATGTTGTCGTGGGTGAGCACCGCGCCCTTCGGGATGCCGGTGGTGCCGGAGGTGTAGACGATGGTCGCGACGTCGGCCGCCGTGACCTCGGCGACCCGCGCCTCGAGGGCCTCGTCGGAGACCCCGGCTCCGGCCTCGAGGAAGTCTTCGTAGCTCATCACCCAGTCGTCGGCCGGCGGCACGCCGTCCATGAGGATGACCTTGCGCACGGCGGGAATCTCGGCGCGGATCTCGAGCAGCTTGGCGAGCTGGTTGCCGTCCTGGGCGAAGACCAGCACCGCATCCGAGTGGTTGACGATGTGGCGCACGTCCTTGGCCAAGAGGGAGTGGTAGATGCCCACCGCACAGGAGCCGATCGTCATCATGGCGAGGTCGGTCAGCACCCAGCGGTAGCTCGAGTAGCTGAGGATGTCGGCCTTGTCGCCCCGCCCGACGCCGAGCGCGATCAGGCTCTTGGCGGCGCGCGTCACGTCGTCGTAGAACTCGTTCCAGCTTACCGAACGGGTTTCGTGGCTCTCCAGGATGGTCCGGTAGGCCGGTCGCTCCCCGTGGCGTTCGACGGTCTCCTCGAGCATCTCGTGCACGTTGCGGAAGTCGCGAATCGCCATGCTCAAACCCCCGGCGTTTCGATTTTCTGTGGCCCCGGCTGACGGTCGGCGGGGAGTATAGACCCTCAGGCCCGCACTCCGCTACGGCTCGGTGGGCGGCCGCAGCCTGCGGTGTCCCTCGGCCGCCAGGAGCGCGAGAGCGACGGCGACGACGGGCGTCAGAGGGATGCGGTACCGCTCCATGATGCCGGTCGCGAGGAAGGGCGCGGCGTAGGCGAGGGCGAGGAGCAGCGCGGCGGTCTCGAGGCGCCGGGGCCGACCCCGGCGGACGGCGACGAGGGCGACCGGGGCGAGGAAGAAGAGCCCCCAGAAGGCGCGCTTCACGGCGATCGTGCGCGGCGAGTGGTCCCAGGGCTTGAGCTCGTAGTGGAGGAAGAACTCGTAGCCGCGGCGGACGCTGTCGGCGGCGAAGTCGCCGAGTGAGAAGGACTGCAGGAAGCGCGACCTCGCGTCGGCCACGTAGGCCCCTTCGCCGAGGTCGCGGTAGCGGCGGTACTCGGCGTCGTTCTGGCTCGGGTGGTGGGCGAGGAAGACCTCGTGCCGCAGCAGCCCGCTCGCGGTGTCGGTGGTGCCGATCAGGAGCTCGACCGGCGCGTTCGACTTCACCGGCACGAGGACCCCGAGGCGGGCGCTCTGCCAGGCGACGTAGGGCCCGAGCACCAGCAGGTGCGCGACCGCCAGGCGCAGCAGAAGGCCGAGCCGGCTCCGCGGGCTGCGGTCCGGCAGGGCGAGCAGCGCCCCGACCGCCGTGCAGAGCAGGAACCCCGGGTTGAAGAGTGCGGCCGCCGCCGCGGTGACGGCGAAGCCAGCGCCTGAGCGCCGCGGCTCGGCGACGACCCGCAGCACCTGCAGCAGCAGCACCGCGAACCACAGCACCTGGAGGTTGAAGTCGAGCTGGCTCGAGGTGTGGAAGGTCCAGGCCTCGTAGGGCAGCAGCGCGAAGGCCGCCGCGGCGAGCAGGCCGGTCGACCGCTTCCCCGCCATCAGAGCTCCGGTGCGAAAGACCGCGACGGTGGCCGCGGCGGAGCCGGCGAGAGCGAGCGCGTAGGCGAAGAGGATCGAGCTCGGAGTGAAGCAGCCCCAGAGCGCGAAGGCGAGGGCGTAGATCGCCACCACCCCCGGCGCGATCCAGGCGGTGGGGCCGGTGGCGCCGCCGAAGGGGCTGGCGAAGCCCTGACCGCCGCAGACCCAGGCGTGGGCGATGTTCGAGGCCTCGTAGCCGAAGTCGTTGACGTAGGGAGCTTCGGTCGATCGGATCGCGGTCTCGAGCTGCGCGAGATCCTGGACCAGGTAGTCGGGGTGAGTGGCGAGGATGTGGGTCAGGAGGGCGATCCGCAGCACGACCGCGAGCAGCACGATGGCGGAGAGTGCAGCACCGCCACCGCCGACCTCAGGCGGGGCGTCAGCGATGCCGTCGTGCCTTGGCTGCGCGAGCACGAGACCTCACTCCAGGTACCCGAGAGCCCGCAGCGCCTCGATGTCCTCGGGGGAGAGCTCCCGGGCCGAGGTCGCGGACGGCGGCGCACCGGCGGCCCGGTGGTCGGTGAAGGCGGCCGCCGCGGCGAGCAGCGAGGCCACGAGGTCGGGCCGGTCGGCCGCGAGGTCCTGCCCTTCGAGCGGGTCGCTCCGCGACTCGAAGAGCTCCACCCGCCCGCGGTCGTGGTCGTAGACCGTGTACTCCCCGGTGCGCAGGCTGCGGTGGGAGCCCTCGAGGTGGCTCCAAGGTTCCTCGCTGTACACCGCCCGGTCCGACGGCCGTCCCCCGGCCTCGATCAGCGGCAGCAAGCTGCGCGCTTCCGTCGGCTCGCCTCGGTCGATTCCGGCGAGCTCGAGCAGGGTGGCGTGAAGGTCGACCAGAGGCACCTGGGCCTCGACCACCTTCCCAACCGGCAGGTGCCCCGGCCAGTAGAAGATCAAGGGTACGTGCAGGGTCTCGCGGTACAGCATCTCGTGCAGAACGCCCCCGTGCTCCAGGAACTCCTCTCCATGGTCCGAAAAGACGACCACGAGTGTCTCGTCGAGGAGGCCGTCTGCGTGCAGGCCTTCGAAGAAGCCGCGGAGGACGTCGTCGGTGAAGCGGATGCCGCCGTCGTAGAGATCGACGAGGCGTTGCAGGTCGGCCGGGCCGATGAGAGAGGTGTCGACGGCCGACCCGGTCTTGCGCCAGAACGCCGTGTGCAGAGTGTCCCAACCGCGATCGCCGCCGCTCGCCAGACGCTCGCGGTCGGCGACCACCCAGCCGTCGTACGAAGGATCGGCGAACAGTGCGTCGTACGGCGGTGGCGGCAGGTAGGGGTCGTGGATCTGGTAGGTGTGGAGGAACAGGAAGCACGGACGATCCGCGTGCTTGCGAAACCACCGCCGGATCGACTCCATCTTCTGCGGCTCGAGCTTTCCGAGGCTGGAGTTGAAGTCGTGGAAGCCGCGGGCGAAGCCCGCCGCGTACGAGACCTGGCCGCCGCCGGTCCAGGCGGCCGAGCGGTAGCCCGCTCGCAGCATGAGCTCGGGCAGGGTCGGAATCTCGTCCCGCACCGGGTGGACTGTCGGCGGCGCGGTGGCGTAGTCGAAGTGGGCGCCGTGGTCGAGGGGGAAGGCGCCGGTGAAGACGCTCATGTGCGAGGGGGCGGTTTTCGGCGACTGGCTGAAGGCGCGGGAGAAGCGCACGCCGCCCGCCGCCAGCGCGTCGAGGAACGGTGAGGTCGGGCGGGCGTAGCCCCAGGCGCCGAGGTGGTCGGCGCGCAGGGTGTCGAGCGAGATCAGTATCACGTGGGGAGGTCGGGCTGACGCCGCGCGGGAGCTTGCGGCGGGAACGTCCGCCTCTGCGAGCCACGACGGCGGCGCAGGGTCGAGGCTCGGCGTGGAGCCCGGAGTGGCGATGTGGTCGTAGTGTCCTCGGCACGAGCTCGTCGCAGCGATGATCAGAAGCGCCACGGTCGCGAGGGGTAGGGCCCGCGCTCGTTGCGGCGTCCGACCACCTCCCGGCTGGCGCCCGGTCCGGAGCAGCTCGTTCATGATCGGGCGAACGATAGCAGAGCCGGAAGGCGAGGGCTCCGCTCTGCGATACTGTCGCGGCCGCGCGGCCGCTATCTGGCGCGCGGCGACAGGGAGCTCGGGAGGACGCATGGAAGGAACTCGCAGTGGGTGGGACCGGCGCCGGTTCACGGCGGCCCTGGCGGCTTTCGGGCTCGCGGGGACGGCCTTCGCGCGCCGGCTGTGGGCCGAGGTCGAGGCACGGGGCGCGCTGACGCTGGAGGCCATCAAGGGCGCAGAGCAGCTGGCGGGACTCGAGTTCAGCGATGCCGAGCGCCAGCTGATGGTGAAGGGCCTCTCCGAGCTCCGCGACAGCTACCTCGCCATCCGCGAGCTGCCGCTCGACAACTCGGTGGCGCCGGCGCTCCTCTTCCGCACCCTCGCCCCTGCGGGCGAGCCGCCGCGGAGCGGGTCGCAGCCGCGCCGCAGCCGCCCCAGCCGCGGTGCGCGGCCGGCATCGGACGCCGAGCTCGCCTTCCTGCCGGCGAGCGAGCTCGGCAACCTGATCCGCGGCGGGGCCCTCTCCTCCGAGGAGCTGACGGTCCTCTACCTCGAACGCCTGCGGCGCTTCGACGCCGACCTGGAGTGCGTCGTCACGCTCACGGAGGAGCGCGCGCTCGCGCAGGCGCGGCGCGCCGACCGCGAGCTCGCGCAGGGCATCTGGCGCGGGCCGCTGCACGGCGTGCCGTGGGGCGCGAAGGACCTGCTGGCGGTGCGCGGCTACCCGACGACCTGGGGCGCGAAGCCCTACGCGGAGCAGGTCATCGACGAGGACGCGACGGTGGTGCGCCGCCTCGACGAGGCGGGGGCGGTGCTGGTCGCCAAGCTCAGCCTCGGGGCCCTCGCCTGGGGCGACGTCTGGTTCGGCGGCATGACCCGCAACCCGTGGAACACCGAGCAGGGCTCGAGCGGCTCCTCGGCGGGCCCCGCCGCGGCGGTGGCCGCCGGCCTGGTGGGCTTCGCCATCGGCTCCGAGACCTGGGGCTCGATCGTCTCGCCGTCGACGCGCTGCGGGGTCACCGGCCTGCGGCCGACCTTCGGCCGGGTCAGCCGCCACGGCGCGATGGCGCTGTCCTGGAGCATGGACAAGCTGGGTCCGATGGCGCGCGGCGTCGAGGACTGCGCGCTGGTGCTCGAGGCCATCCACGGCGCCGACGGCATCGACCCGACGGCCGAGTCGCGGCCCTTCGTGTGGGACGCGGAGCTCGATCTCCGGGGCCTGCGCTTCGGCTACCTCGAGTCGCTGTTCGAGAGCGGTCCCGAGCTCGGCGACGACGCGACGGCCGAGGACCGCGAGCGGGCGCGGGAGTGGCGCGCCATCGACCTCGAGGCGCTCGCCGTGCTGCGCTCCCTCGGCGTCGAGCTGGTGCCGATGGAGCTGCCCGCGCTGCCGGTCAGCGCCCTCTCATTCATCCTCACGGCGGAGGCGGGCGCCGCGTTCGACGAGCTCACCCGCTCGGGCCGGGACGACCTCCTGGTGCGGCAGATCGAGGACGCGTGGCCCAACGTCTTCCGCCAGGCGCGCACCATTCCGGCGGTCGAGTACATCCAGGCCAACCGCGTGCGGACCGTGGTGATGCGGGAGATGGAGCGGCGCCTCGCGGGTCTCGACGGTTGGATCGCGCCCTCCTTCGGCGGCGACAACCTGCTGCTCACCAACCTCACCGGCCACCCGGCGGTCGTGGTGCCCGACGGCTTCCGCGCCGACGGCACGCCGACCAGCCTGAGCTTCAACGGCAGGCTGTTCGGCGAGGCGGCGATCCTGGTGCTGGCGCGCGCCTTCCAGGAGGCGACGGGCCACCACCTCCGGCGGCCGCCGCGCTTCGGCGACCTGTGATCTGTGTCACTCCGGGACCCTGGTCCGTCCCGAGACGGCGTCCGGGGCTCGGCGAGCCGCAGGAGGCAGCCGGATCCGGGCACGAATCCTGCTGAAGAGGGGGCAGGGGCGGAACGCGCCGGCACGTTGGGCGGGCGGCGGCGCAGCCGGAGGGGGGCGAGATGAACAGGGTCAAGCTCACGATCGTCGGCGACCCGATCGACCTCCGGGTCAGCCAGTGCACCTTCTGCGCGCACCGCAGCCCGGACGGCACCCGCTGCAGGGCCTACCCGAAGGGCATCCCGGTGGAGATCCTCTACAACCTGCACGACCACGCTCGCGAGTTCCCGGGCGACGGCGGCCTTCGCTACCAGCCGATCGTTCTCGGGCACACCGAGCGGGTGGTGGCCTGAAGAACCGCGACAGCTCGCCCGGCCGTGGGCCCGAGGGGCCGACCTCGGATAGAATCGATGCAGGGATCGACCCTGCCCCGAGGAGGCCCGCCATGAAGAAGGGATTCGGCCTGCTGCTCGCGCTGGCCGCTGCGCTGCCGGCTGCGGCCCAGCAACGCCTCGGCGATGTCGCCGGCGGCATCACGCTCAAGAAGCC
>JALOKS010000049.1 GCA_025456385.1 Thermoanaerobaculales bacterium
CCGCTCCAGGGGCAGGAGGTCGAAGAGGGTGCGGTAGGCCAGAGCGCCCTCCGCCCGCGACCAGACGACCGGCAGCTCGAGGCCGACCCGCTGCCGCCACCGCCAGTCCTCGTCGCGCCACAGCTCGGGCCGCCGGTAGCCGCCGTCGTCGACGAATGCCGCGTACTCCGCGTTGCGGACCGGGGTGCGGTCGATGGCGAAGCCGGCGACCTCGAGCTCGAGGCGCGGGAACTCGTTGTCCCAGCCGAAGGGCACGGCCTCGAGCTCGGCCCCGAGCACCGCCCGGCCGCCGCCGACCTCGACCCGCCCCGGCTCGGCCGCGCCCTCGAAGCGGTACGGCGGCAGCGCCGCCGGCCGCCGCTTGTGCTCGAAGGGCAGCTGCTGCAGGAGGTACTGCAGGGTCTCCTGGTGCATCAGCTCGTGCTCGATGACGACCTCGAAGATGCAGCCCCGCGCAGCGAGTGGGTCGGCCGCGGCGCGCTCGGCGACCGGAGCGACGGCGTCGAGCAGCTCCGCGCGCACCCGGTCGCGGTACTCGAGCACCTCCTCGACCGCGGGCCACGCGGTCGCAGGCTGGTACACGTCCACGCCCACCGGATCGATCCCGCGCTCGAAGAGGGCGTCGAAATCGGGCCGGAAGCCCGGCCGCCCGAGCAGGCCGCGGCAGACCTGGTTCCAGGCGAAGGCCGGCAGGTGCCCGAGGTAGAAGACCAGGGGGTGGCGGAGGGCGATCGGCTGCTCGTGGAGGGCCTCCGGCTCGAGCAGGCCGAAGATCTCGTCGGAGCGCGCCCAGCAGGCGCGCAGGCGCTCGGCGAGCAGGTCACTCATGCCGGCCCGCCCTCCGGAACCGGCCGCAGCAGGGCGGAGGCGAAGAGGCGCTCGGGGTCGCTGTACCAGGCGGCGAGCCCGAGACCGGTGCCTCCGAGCTCGGCCGTGAAGGAGTCCCGGCTGAACTTGCGGCTGATCTCGGTGCGGATCTCGTCGCCGGCCGCAAAGAGGATCTCGCGGCCCTCGCCCAGGGAGGCGGCGGTCGGGCGCGACGCGCGCAGCCGCATCTCGATCCACGCCCGCACGGGATCGTAGAAGGCGACGTGCCCGAAGGCCTCGACCTCGAAGGCGGTGGCGAAGCGGCGGTTGAGAACCCGCAGGATGTTGCGGTTGAACTCGGCGGTGACCCCGGCGCGGTCGTTGTAGGCCGCCTCGAGCCGGGCCGCGTCCTTGACCAGGTCGAGGCCGACCAGGAAGGCGTCGCCCGGCCCCAGCACCGCGCGCACCTGCCGCAGGAAGCGGGCGAGCTGGCGCGGGTAGAGGTTGCCGATGGTCCCGGCGAGGAAGATGAACAGGCGCCGGCCGCCCGTGCCCACCGCTTCGAGGTCGTGGTGGAAGTCCCCCACCACGCCGCGCACCGCGGCCTCCGGGTACTGCTCGGTGAGCGCCTCGACCGAGGCCCGGAGGAAGGTCTCGTTGATGTCGAGCATGACGCAGGCGTCGAGCGCGCCGCGGCGGCGCATCGCGTCGAGCAGCAGGCGCACCTTGCGCCCCGCCCCGGAGCCGAGCTCGACCAGCTCGCGCGCACCGGTCGACTCCACGACCTCGTCGGCGATACGGGCCAGGATCGCCTCCTCGGTCCGGGTCTGGTAGTACTCGGGAAGCCGGGTGATCGCCTCGAAGAGCTCGGAGCCGCGGTCGTCGTAGAAGTAGCGGCTGTCGATCCGCGGCGGGCGGCGCAGGAGCCCGCGCACCATGTCGGCGCGCTCCTCCTCCGGGTCACGGGCCGCGACGCGGCCGAGCACCACGACCGCGGGCTCAATGACTCGGGCTTTTGCCGCTCCTTGCACCACCGCTCCCCCAGACGCGTTTCCCATGACAACCGGATCGGCGCCGCGCGTCATCCCGCCCTCACACCGTCTCCAGGTAGCTGTGGATCAGGCTGACCGCGATCGCACCCTGACCGACCGCCGATGCGACCCGCCGCACGACGCCGTGGCGCACGTCGCCGGCGGCGAAGATCCCGGGCACGCTCGTCTCGAGCAGGAACGGGTCGCGCTGCGGCTTCCAGGTCTGCGGCCGGCGCCCGTCGCGGATCAGGTCCGGGCCGGTGAGGATGAAGCCCGCCTCCGAGCGCTCGACGATGCCGGCCACGATGTCGGAGTGGGGCACCGCGCCAATGAAGATGAAGACGGCGTCGGCCAGCACGATCTCTGCCGCGCCCGTCGCGCGGTTCGCCAAGGTGATCGTCTCAAGTCGGTCGGAGCCCGCCGCCGCCACGATCTCGGTGCTCGCCCTGAGCGAGATGTTGGGAGTCGCCTCGATCTGGTCGATCAGGTACCTGGACATGCTCGCCTGCAGCGACTCGCCGCGGATCAGGATCGTAACCTCGGCGGCGAAGCGCGAGAGGAAGACCGCCCCCTGCCCGGCCGAGTTGGCGCCGCCGACCACGAAGACCCGGCGGCCCTGGTAGTGCACCGCCTCCGAGGTCGCCGCCCCGTAGTAGACCGAAGCGCCGATGAAGGGCTCGATGCCGGGCACCTCGAGCTCGCGCACCTTGACGCCGGTCGCGATCAGCAGGGCGTGGCAGCTGAGCTCGCTACCGTCGTCGAGGGTCACGATGCGGTAGGGGTCCTCGACCCGCAGGCCGGTGACCGTCTGCGCGGTGAGGATCTCGGCGCCGAGGCGCTTCGCCTGGGTGGTCGCCCGCCGCGCGAGATCGGCGCCGCTGATGCCCTTCGGGAAGCCCAGGTAGTTCTCGATCCGCGCGCTGGTGCCGGCCTGGCCGCCCGTCGCCTCCTGCTCGATGACCACAGTGCGCAGGCCCTCGGAGGCGCCGTAGACGGCGGCGCCGAGGCCCGCCGGTCCCGCGCCGATAATGATGAGGTCGTAAAACGGCTGCGCCGCGGGAGCCCGCAGGCCGACCTTCTCGGCGAGCGCGCGCAGGTCCGGGTCGACCAGGGTGCTGCCGTCCGGGAAGAAGACCACCGGCAGGCGCGCCCGGCCCGCGGAGCTCGACTCGACGAGCTCCCGCGCCACGGAGTCCTTCTCGATGTCCAACCACTGGTAAGGTATCTGGCTGCGCGCGAGGAACTCCTTGACGTTGTGCGCGCCGGCCGACCACAGGGTCCCGGCGACCCGGATGCCGTCGTAGGGCACCGGGACGCTCGCGAGCCAGTCGCTCAGCAGGTCGTCGAGCACCGGGTAGAGCCGCTCCTCCGGTGGGTCCCAGGGCTTCATGAGGTAGTAGTCGAGGTCGATCGCATTGATGCTGGTGATCGCGGCCTCGGTGTCGGCGTACGCGGTCAGCAGCACCCGTTTCGAGTCCGGATAGAGCCTGATGGCGTCGGCCAAGAACTCAGTGCCGCTCATGCCCGGCATGCGCTGGTCGACGAGAAAGAGCGCCACCGGCGTGCTTCGCCGTTTGAACTCCTGCACCGTCTCGAGCGCCTCGGCGCCCGAGGCCGCCTTCACGATCTGGTACTCCTTCCGGTAGTGCGCCTGGAGGTCGCGGGCGATCGCGTTGAGCACTTGCGGCTCGTCGTCGATCGTCATGAGAACCGGCTTGGCCATGCTGCGCGTTCCTTTCCTTCCGAGCTCAGTCCACCTGTCCGGGATCGACCGGCAGCCGGACGGCGAAGCAGGTGCGGCCGGGCCTCGAGGTCACCGTGATCTGCCCGCGGTGCTTCTGCACCACCAGGTTGCGGCTGATGTTGAGGCCGAGGCCGGTTCCCTCTCCGGGCGCCTTGGTGGTGAAGAAGGGGTCGAAGATCTTCGACTGGATCTCCCGGGGGATGCCGCGGCCGCTGTCCTCGATCTCGACCACCACCCCTGGCCCGTCCCGCCGCGCCCGGATGGTCAGCGTGCCCGCGCCCTCCATGGCGTCGATGGCGTTGTCGATGAGGTTGGTCCACACCTGGTTGAGCTCCCCCGCCCAGGCCTGGATGACCGGCAGGTCCTCCGCGTACTGGCGAACCACCTTCACACCTCTCTTGAGCTTGTTGTGGAGGATGATCAGGGTGTTGTCCAGGCCCTCGCGCACGTCCACCGACTGCACCGGCGCCTGGTCCATGTACGTGTAGGTCTTGAGCGCCTTGACGATCTCGACGATCCGTCCGGTGCTGAGGCCGATCTCGCCGACCAGGCTGTAGATCCCGTACATGCAGCTCAGCCAGTCGACGACGAGGGGGAAGTGCTCACCCGGGAAGTCCCGCGCCAGGTCCTCGAGCTCTCGCTCGCCGTAGCCGAGGCCGACCAGGGCGGGCACCAGCTCGCCGGCGGGGTCGATGCCCCGCGCCTGCAGCCACCGCTCGAGGGCGGTCTCCCGGTCGCTGCGCGCGAGCGCGGAGAGCTCCACCGGCCGACGGATGCGCTCCCTGGCGACCCGGTAGAGCTCGATCAGCCTCTCGAGCTGCTCGCCCGCGAGCTTCTGCTCCCCCAGCCTGAGCTGGACGCCCTGCAGCTGCGAGAAGGTCTTCTGCAGCTGGGCGGCGCCGCGCTGCGCCGCCGAGGCGGGGTTGTTGAGTTCGTGCGCCATGCCGGCGCTGAGCCGGCCGAGGGACGCCATCTTCTCCTGGATGATGAGCTGATCGTGCATCTCGTTGAGGCGGTGCAGCGTCTCCTCGAGGACCTCGTTCTTGCGCTTGAGCTCCTCGGTCTTCTCACGCAGCGCCTGCTCGCTCTCGCGCAGCGCCACCTCCGCCCGCTTGCGCTCGCCGATGTCGCGGATGATGCCGGTGAAGTAGCGCTCGTCGTGCACCGTCCACGTCGACAGCGAGAGCTCGATCGGCACCTCCTCGCCGCTCTTGGTGCGCGCGAAGAGCTCGACCGTGGTGCCGATCGCGTGCGCCTCCCCGGTCGCCGTGAAACGCGCCATCCCGTTGCGGTGTGCCTCGTGGAAGCGCTCCGGGATGATCAGCTCGAGGCGCCGGCCGATCGCCTCCTCCTCGGTGTAGCCGAGGATGCGGGTGGCGGCCTTGTTCCAGCTCACGATCCCGCCCGTGTGGTCGGCCGAGATGATGGCGTCGATCGCCGACTCGGTGACCGAGCGGAACTTCTCCTCCGCCTGCTTGCGCTCGCTGATGTCGCGGATGATGCCGGTGTAGAAGCGCGCGTCGTCGAGCAGCCAGGTCGCGAGCGACAGCTCGACCGGGAACTCGGTGCCATCCTTGCGCACCGCGGCGAGCTCGACCGTCTTGCCGATGACGTGGCTCGGGCCGCCCGAGCTCACCCGGCGGATGCCGTGCTGGTGGGCCTCGTGGTAGCGCTGCGGGATGATGAGCTCGATCGGCCTGCCGAGGACCTCGGCCTCGGTGAAGCCGAACAGGGCGGTGGCTGCGCTGTTCCAGGAACGGATTCGGCCCTCGGCGTCGCCCGAGATGATGGCGTCGATCGCCGACTCCATGACCGAGCGGAACTTCGCCTCCGACTCGCGCAGGGCCATCCGCACCTTCGACACCGTGACCTGGCGCTCGATCCGCGCCAGCACCTCGCGCGCGTCGAAGGGCTTGATGATCAGGTCGTCACCCGACTCGAGGCTCTTGAGCCTCGCGTCCGTGTCGTCGAGGGCCGCCATGAAGATCACCGGGATGTCGCGCGCGTGCTGGCTCCGCTTCAGCTCGCCGTGGAGCTCGAAGGGATCGCGGTCCGGAAGGTGGGTGTCGAGCAGGACCAGGTTCGGGGCGGCGGCGGCGATGCCCGCCATCGCCTCGGACCCGCGGGCCGTCCGGTCGACGGCGTAGCCGTCCTTCTCCAGCAGCTCCTGCAGCCGGTCGGCGCTGGCTGCGTCGTGGTCGACGATGTGCACGAGTCCGCGGTCCGGCACCGGCTGTCCCTTCTCGAGGTCGAAGCTTGACTTGGTAGATGAGATCAGCAGTGGATTTTATTTCCGGCGGTGCGTCCGCGATGCCGACGTCGCTGCACGTGGCGGCGTCAGAGACTGCGCTCGCATGATTCATCGACACGACGGCGGGCCCTGAAGGACCCGCCTACAGAGCCTGCCTGCGATGCCGTTCTGCGTCCGAAATGAAGGCGCGCCCTTCAGGGCGCGCGAGGAGCACGACCATCCCGGGCGGAGCGTCCGAATGACCCGTCGCCACGAGGGCGGGCCGTGAACGACCCGCCCCAAAACCCGCACGCGTAACCCTCTGTAGGCGGGTGCTTCAGGGCCCGCGAGAGGTGCGCCAATCATCGGAAGCACCGTGGGTCACGGATCGCCCTGATGGCGGGTCGTGAACGACCCGCCTACAACGCCTTCGGCGATTGGAGGCCCTTCAGATCTCCCACCGCGCCGCAGGCTGCGAAGAGCTCGCGCGCGCGGGCGAGGTCGGCGGCGGCGTCGGGGCCCAGACCCGCGCGGGCCACCAGCGTCCTCCCGAGCTCGATGCGGCTGCCGAGGCCCTCGAGGACGGCGGCCGCCGCGTCGAGCTCCGCGCGGGCCGCCTCGCTGTCCCCACTCGCGGCGTGGAGGAGCCCCCGCACCCTGAGAGCGAGGCCCTCGAAGTGGCTCATCCCCGCCTCGCGCGCCGCCGCGAGAGTGCGCTCGTTGCGCTCCTCGGCCTCGGCGAGCTCTCCCCTCGCGATCAGCGACTCGCAGAGCACCGCGCTCAGCCACACCGGATTGACCCTCTCGTCGGTGCCCTCGAGCACCCTCTCGTCCTCGCGGGCGAAGGCGATCGCCGCGTGGTGGTCGCCGGCGCGCTGGGCGACGTAGGCCCGCGCCCGCAGCGCCTCCGCGTGCCCGCTCTTCAGCCCGAGCGACGCGGCCCGCTGCAGCCAGCGGTCCGCGAGCTCCACGGCCTCGTCGACGCGTCCCGTGTCGGCGGCGATCAGCGCCTGCCAGCTGCCGAGGAAGACCGCGAGCCGCTCGTCGCCGAGACGGTCCGCGAGCTCGATGCCCGCGTCCGCGACGGCCCCGGCCGCGGCGAGCTCGCCGAGGCCGATCCGGGCGTGGGTGGCCCCGAGGTGGTTCCAGGCCAGGCGGTCCGAGGAGTGCGCACGCTCGCCGAGCACGCGGTGGCGCGCGGCGTGCTCGAGAGCCTCGCGCCAGCGGCCGCGCATGAAGGCGTTCTCCATGTGGAACTCGACGCCGATCGACTCCACGTTGGGGTTGTCGCGCGCCGCGCCGAGGTCGATGCAGCGCTGCGCCCAACGGTTGCTCTCCTCGAACTCGATGAGGTGCTGGTAGGCGCCCGCCAGATAGCCGTAGATCCAGCCCAGCAGCATCGTCTCGCCGGCCCTCTCCGCGGGCTCCAGCGCCTGGCGGAGGAGCTCGGCGGCCCTCGCCGACTGGCCGTGGTAGTGGTGGAAGCGGGCCTCGATCATGGTCGCCCGCGCGACCTCCGCGGGCTGGACCTCGGGGTCGAGGGAGGCCCGTGCCTCGCCGACGTAGCTGAGCGCGCGGCTGTCGCCGACCACCACGTAGCACTCGCCGATGAGGCACTTCAGACGCACGGCCTCCGCCGGGTCGGCGGTGGCCGCGAGCGCCCGCTCGTAGTGCCCGGCGGCGGCCAGCGGCTCACCCTTCAGCGCGTAGACGTCGCCCATCGCGGTGTCGAGCCTCGCCAGCTCGGCCGTGCGGCCGAGGCCCTCGGCGCACTCCCGCGCCCGCTCGTAGAGCCGCAGCGAGTCGCAGTAGGCGTAGAGCCGCGCGGCGTCGGCCGCCGCCTGCATGGCGTAGTCGAAGCCCCGCTCGAGACAGCCGCCCTCCATGGAGTGGTGGGCGAGGTCCTCGACCGCGACCCGCCCTCCCTGCTCGCGCAGGGCCTCGAGGCCCTCGGCGACGCGGTAGTGGAGGCGGCGGCGGCGGATGGGGTTGAGCTCGTGGTAGAGCACCTCGCGGATCTTGTCGTGGGTGAAGGCGACCGACTCGCCGGCTCCGGTCTCGAGCAGCTGCGCGGCAACCGCCTCGTCGACCGCGTCCAGGAGCTCGTCCTCGCTCCGGTCCGCGACCGCGGCGAGCTCGGCGAACTGGAAGCTCTTGCCGAGGATGGCGGCCGTCCGCAGGACCTCGGTGGTGGGCTCGCTGAGGTGGTCGAGACGGCGGCCGATGGCGGCCTTGACGCCCTGCGGCAGCACCAGCTCGGCGGTGTCGCGCCGGCACCAGCCGCCGACCTCACACACGATCTGGCCCTCGTCGATCAGCGTCTTGACGATCTCCTCGATGAAGAAGGGATTGCCCTCGGTCTCGCGGTGGATGTCGGCGGCGAGCTCCTCGGTCACCTCGCTCTGGCCGAGCAGCACCTTGAGCATCGCCGAGGTGGCCGCGGCGTCGAGGCGCCTGAGCTGCACCCGCGACGCCACGCGCTCGCGGTTCCAGGTGTCGAGGGCCTCGGCGAGCGGGTGCGAGCGGTCGAGGTCGGTCTCGCGGTAGCAGCCGAGGATCAGCACGCGCTCGCGGCCGATCAACCGCACCAGGTAGTGGAGCAGGCCGAGCGAGGCCTGGTCGGCCCACTGCAGGTCGTCGAGGAAGAGGAGCAGCCCCGCCCGCTGCGCGAGCTTGAAGAAACAGCGCGCGACGCCGTCGAAGAGGCGCAGGCGCTGCTCGGCGGCCGACAGGGCCGGGCCGTCAGGGAAAGGTCCGATGCGGCCGGCGAGCTCCGGCGCGAGCCGGGAGATCTCGGTGCCGGCGTCGCCGACCGCCGCGCGCAGCTCATCGTCGCTGCTGCCGTGGACCCAGGTCCGCAGGGCCTCGACGAAGGGCAGGTAGGGCGTGGCGGCCTCGAGCTCGTAGCAGCCGCCCTGCAGGGCGGCGCCGCCGGTGATGCGGGCGTAGTCGACGAGCTCGCGGGCGAGGCGCGTCTTGCCGGAGCCCGGCTCCCCCGAGATCAGGACCATGCCGCCGCGGCCGGCCGCGGCCGCCGACCAGGCGCGGCGCAGGCCCTCGATCTCCCGGTCGCGGCCTACCAGGCGGCCGCGCACCAGGCCGCCGAGAGCGGAGATGCCGGCGGGTGCGGTGCCGGCGGCCGCGTCGGCGCCCCGCGTGAGGGCGTCGACGACCTCGGCCGCGGTGGCGAAGCGCTCGTCAGGGTCCTTGGCGAGGAGGCGGAGGATGGTCGCCTCGAGGTGCGGCGGCAGATCGGCGCGGTAGGTCCGGGGCGGCACCACCGGCGCGTGCAGGTGCTGGGAGAGCACCGCCAGTGCGTTGTCGCCCTGAAACGGCAGGCGGCCGGTCGTGAACTCGTAGAGCATCACCCCGAGGGCGTAGAGGTCGGTGCGGCCGTCGACCTCGAGGCCGAGCGCCAGCTCGGGGGCCATGTAGTTGACGGTGCCCGTGATGCCGCCCTGGCGGGTGATGCGGACGCCGCGCCCGCGAACCGCGAGCCCGAGGTCGACGAGCTTGACCGCCGGCCTGCCGGCACTCCTCGCACGGAGCACGTTGCCCGGCTTGAGGTCGCGGTGCACCAGCCCGTGCTCGTGGGCGTGGCTCAGGGCATCGCAGATCTGGACGGCGAGCTCGATGGTCTCTTCAAGCGACTCGGGCCTGCGCTCTTTGAGGCTCGGCCCCTCGACCAGCTCCATGACGAAGAACGGCATGCCCTCGTGGACACCGACATCGTGCACCGCCACCACGTGCGGGTGGCTGAGGGCGGCGGCGGCGCGCGCCTCGCGGAGCAGCCGGTCGCGGGCCTCGCCGACCTCGAAGCCGGCGGCGAGGACCTTGACCGCCACCGCGCGCTCGAGCTCCACGTCCCAGGCGCGGTAGACGACGCCCATGCCGCCGCGACCGATCTCCGCGTCGAGGCGGTAGCGGCCGGAGAGGCTGTCACCGAGGCAGCAGGTCGGGAGGCCCGCGGCGGCCGGCGGCACCTCACCGAGATCCACTGTCTCCGACTCTCTGAGGTCCACGCCTGTGTATTGCGGCGACGGGGGCGGGAATTCCGGGCCGGCGGTCCTCGCTCCGGGGGCCGAGATTCCTCGCCCACGCAGCGGCGGCGCGGGCAGCACGGCAGTCCTTGCTACACTCGCCCGCCACGGAGGCCCGATGTACGACCAGGAACGGGAGACCGCCTGCGGGATCGTCACTGAGGTCTGCGCGCTGAGCCGCCGCGTCCAGGACGGGATCGCCGCCGCGGGTGAGGCGCTCACCAAGGGCGACCGTTCGCCGGTCACCGTCGCCGACCTGGCGGTCCAGGTGGTGGTCAGCCGGCGGCTGGCCGCGGCCTTCCCCGCCGACCCGCTGCTCGCGGAGGAGGACGCAGCCGCCCTCGCCGGCCACGAGGGAACTGCGGCACGGGTGCTCGAGGAGGCCGGACGCCACCTCGGGGGCCTCGACCTCGGGTCGATGCGCGCCGCCCTCGACCGCGGCTCGCACTCCGGCGGGGGCCGCTACTGGGTGCTCGACCCGATCGACGGCACCAAGGGTTTCCTGCGCGGGGAGCAGTACGCGGTGGCGCTCGCCCTCGTCGAGAACGGACGCGTGCAGGTCGGCGTCCTCGGTTGCCCCAGGCTGCGCCTTGAGCTCGCCGGCGGCGGCACCGGCTGGCTCGCGAGCGCCGTGCGCGGCGGCGGCGCCAGGCTGCATGCGCTGGCGGGGGGCGCCGAGGTGCCGGCGCGGGTCGACGGCATCGGCGACCCGGCGCGGGCGGTCCTCTGCGAGTCGGTCGAGGCGGCGCACGCGGCGCACTCCCTGCAGGGCGCCATCGCCGCCCGCCTCGGCATCGCCGCCGCACCCTGCCGCATCGACAGCCAGTGCAAGTACGCGGTGGTCGCGGCCGGCGAGGCCTCGATCTACCTCCGCCTGCCGCGCGACCCCTCCTACCGGGAGAAGTCCTGGGACCACGCCGCCGGCTCCCTGGTGGTCGAGGAGGCGGGCGGCCGGGTCAGCGACCTCGAGGGCCGGCCGCTCGACTTCAGCGGCGGCCGCCTGCTCGGCAGCGGCCGCGGCATCGTGTGCACGAACGGCGCTCTCCACGATCGCGTGCTCGCCGCCTGCCGCGCCGAGCTGGGTCTTGAATCGTTGGAACGCTAAGACGTTTGGCTCATCCGGGATTGCATGAGATGGCCGTTCTTCAGGCACCAGGCTCGACCCGTGCCCGTTTCCGTTTCCGTGCCCGGACGCAGGTCCAGCGACAGCAACCGAGACCAGGGTCAGCGATCCCGGTCAGTGACCAACGACCGCGGCATGGCCGCCTCCGGGTCGTGCACACCAGTCGATTCGAAGAGTTCATTGAACCACAGAGGCACCGAGGGCACAGAGCCGCTCAGAGGGTATTCCGACTCATCGCAGGACCACCCGGAGATCATCGTGTTGTGAGGTCCTGAACGATCTCTGTACATTCTCTGTGGCCTCTGTGCCTCCGTGGTTCAGATGTGTGGAAGGAAGCCGGATGTCCGAAATCCGAAGGCGACACGTGCCCGTTCGATTGGGTCCCGGATGAGCCAGGCATTCCAACGTTCGAAAGTTTCAGCCTTCAACCGTTCGAACGGCTACTGCGGCGGCAGGACGGGCCCTGAGTGCTCGAACTTGACGGCGCGTTTGCCGTTGGTGCAGGCCATGCACGCCGGCGCG
>JALOKS010000293.1 GCA_025456385.1 Thermoanaerobaculales bacterium
CGGGTGCCGGCGAGGATGTCGTGCAGCGCGAGCCGATCGGACCGCAGCACCATCATGAGGTGGCCCCACTCGAAGGTCAGCGAGCTGACGCAGTAGGCCGCGAGGCGCATCGCGGCGCGGGAGGCGCCGATCGGGCACCGCTGCCGGTAGTCCATGACCCTGAGCCCGAGCGCCCACATGCCCGGCGTGGCGCCCAGAAGCCCCCAGCCGACCACGAAGTAGCACAGCCAGAGCGCGATCCACAGCCCGAGGACGCTGCTCGCATGGCCCAGCCATGCGGGGTCGGAGGCGGCTCGGGCGAGCTCGTCGATGCCGCCCCACAGTGCGCTCCACTCGAAACGGTGCCCGACCGGAACCGCCAGCAGCAGGCACAGGGCGCAGTAGAGGGCCATGTCGAGGAGGGTTGCGATCAGCCGGGGCACGAAACCTGCCGGCCGCCACCCGTCAGCGGCGTAGAGTGCTCGTTTCACTACAGTGGCGTCAAACCGCCGCTCCGTTGGTGGTCGAGCCAGAGTCCGGAGTAGGTGTGCAGGAATCGGAAGCGGGACCTGGTGACCTGCTCGAGCTCGTGGGTTTCGCCCCGGAACAGCATGTCCTCGATGAACCACTGAAAGCGACGGTCGAGGTCGCGGGCGCGCTCCAGGCTTCTCGCCGAGCCCTCGAGGACCTGGTACAGGCGGTCGCTGGTGCCGGCCTCCTCGAGGCGCGCGATCTCGGCTCGCTCCTCCTCCATCTTGATCCGCAGCGCCGCCGAGAGCAGGAAGAAGCTCCGCAGCTCGCGCTCCGCGGTGCCCGACTCGAGAGCACGATCGCTGAGCCGCCGGTAGGCCTCGATCTCCCAGGACTCGAGACCGAGGTTGCGGACCTGTGGGGCCTCGGCGATCTGGGCCGCCGGCCGGTCCCATGCGACCATCTCCAGAGCGAACATGATCCGGTGCAGGCTCTCGCCGAGGAGGGGGTCGGGCGGCAGCAGCTCGCTGAGCGAGGCCTCCTCCGCGGCCGCGCCGGGAGCCGGCCCGCGCAGCGGGTCGTCGAGCACGGCAAACGGGCCGTCGTCCGCGACGGCAGTGGGGAGGGCCTTCGCGGCGCCCGCGGGTGCCGCGGCCGCCGAGGGCCGCGTCAGGTCAGCGGGCCGCGCCGCGAGGTCGAACTCGGACAGCACCGCCCGCATGGCGCGGGTGAGCTCGAAGAGGTCGTCTCGCTTGAGGTTCGAGCTGCGCCGCCCCGACTCGAAGCGGTCGCGGACGCTGCGCAAGTTCTCGAGCCGGCTGCCGAAGCCGTCCGCCTCGAGCTCGGGGTGGAGCTCGAGGTACGTCTCGATCGTGCGGATGCGGTCGTCGCTGCCGTCGATGCTCCTCTGCCCGACGGCCAGGAGCGCGGCGAAACGGTTGCGGGCGACGATGTTGGTGCGTGTGACCTCGACCGCGAGAGCAGGCTGGAGGACTTTCGTGCCGAGGCGCTGCTTGAGCCGGCGGTAGCGGTCGTAGACCTTCGACTCGACCAGAGCCTGGTAGTCCGCGATGGCCTCGAACTCCCCACGGATGCCCCTGACCGCGGCGACCAGCGGCGCCAGCTCGGTGGCCGGTGTCTCCTGGAGGCCGGCGAAGTCGGCGAGGCCGCGGAAGCTCTGCAGCACCTCTGCGGTGTCCCGCGGCGCCGCCGGTTCGTTGTATCCGGGCGCCTCGGCGAGACGGGTGTAGAGGATGTCGAGCTTGTCCAGGGTGTCCTGGTCGAAGTGCTTGAACCCGAGGTAGAACTTGAGCAGACCGCAGAGCGCTCGTTCGTCCTGCTTCTTGATGTGGTCGAAGTACCGCCGGAGCACGGAAGGCGGGTAGCCGCCCTCGATTCTCGCGAGCTCGCGGTGGATGCGATCGAGCTCGCGCTCGACCTGGTCGAGCCCGGCGGTCGTTCTGGCGCCAGGCTCGAGACCGACGGCATGGACATGCGCCTGCAGCCGTCGGTGGAGCCCCCGGAAGTCGTAGCTGTACTTCAGCGGACCGTCGCCGAGATGCTTGACCACGCCGCCGAGGAACTGGAAGAAGGTCCAGAGGGCGCGGAAGCGGTCTGACACTGTGGTATACCGAGCGCTCGCGGGCGTGGCGCCTGGTGGCTGCATCGGGCCTCACGATACATGGTCCGCCGCACCTGAACAACGCGGGAGGTGAGGATGCTGGGACGGGTCGTGGTCAGCCGGGACGAGATCGCGTCGATGGTCAGTCGGCTCGCCGTCGAGATCGAGGCCGACATCGCCGGCCGCGCTCCGGTCTTCATCGGCGTCCTCAAGGGCTGCGTCTTCTTCATGACCGACCTCGTGCGGCAGATCGCCAAGCCCATCGAGATGGACTTCGTCCAGGTCTCGAGCTACGGGGCGAGCACGACCTCTTCGGGATCGGTGGTGCTGGTGAAGGACATCACCGTCGACGTCCGCGATCGCGACGTCTACCTGGTGGAGGATATCGTCGATACCGGGACGACCCTCACCGACGTCGTCCGCCTGATCGACGCGCGCCACCCGCGCTCGGTCAAGGTCGTGTCGCTGCTTTCGAAACCGTCCCGCCGCCAGGTCGAGGTGGAGATCGCTTTCCTCGGCACCGAGATCGACGATCTCTTCGTCGTCGGCTACGGCCTCGACCACGCGGAGCGCTATCGCAACGTGCCTGACATCCACGTCCTGCAGCCGTCGTGAGCCGCATTCGCTCCCGGCTCGTGCGGCTCCGCGACGATGGGTGACAGGCCGCGATGCGCAGGCTAGAATGTGCCATCATCGACAACCCGTTACCGGGCTGAGGACGGGGGAGGGATGAAGGCGAGCGAATACCGCGTGCTGATTCGGGGCGCTGGCGAGCTGGCATCGGCAACGGCGCACCATCTCTACACGCAGGGGTTCACGAACATCCTGATGCTGGAGCGTCGGTACCCGAAAGCGGTCCGCCGTCAGGTGTGCTTCTCAGAGGCGATCCTGGACGGTACCCAGACCGTGCAGGGTGTCCGTGGCCGGTTCGTGCGCGACGTGGCGGAAACCGTCGCCGCCAACCAGCAGGGCGACATCGCCGTCGCGGCGCTGGCGCTTGAAGACGTGCTGCCGGGTTGGCAGCCGCAGATCTTCATCGAGGCCGCCATGCTGCGCAAGAACTGGGGCCTGCGGCGCGGCATCGCTCCGGTCGTCATCGCGCTCGGGCCCGGCTACGTCGCCCGCAAGGACTGTGACGCGGTCGTGGACACCGTCCGCGGCCCGCAGGTGGGCGCCGTGCTGGAGGACACCGGCGAGAGGCTCCGGGACGAGCCTCCGGCGGAGATCATGGGGTTTGCCGGCGAGCGCTCGGTCAAGGCCATCCGCGACGGCATCTTCTTCACGCACAACCGCATCGGCACCGAGGTGTCGCAGGGCGAGCGGATCGGCACCGTGGTCTCGGTGTACGGCGTCGAGGATTTCCGCCAGGGAGTGCCGATCGACGCGTCCTACCCGGTGACGGCGAGGATCGCGGGCGTTCTCCGCGGCCTGCTGCGGGACGGCGTGCCGGTCAAGAAAGGCGATCGCATCGCCGACATCGATCCGCGCGGGCGCACCGACGACCTCAACCACATCTCCGACAAGGCACACCGGGTCGCCGAGGGCGTGCACGAGGCCCTGCTCGGGCTGCTGACCGAGGTCGCGGCACGGAGCCGCGAGGAGGCGAAGCAGGCGAGCGCGGGCGGGGGCCGGAAGAAGGCGGGTGGAGTCACGGCGAGCCGGGGCCGCGGCCCGGCAGCCCGCAAGCCTCCGGCGCCGCGGCCGCGCAGGAAGGCCAAGCGGGCTGCGGAGGGCTGAGGGCGGAGGTTCTGGCTCCGGTGGCGAGTCTG
>JALOKS010000294.1 GCA_025456385.1 Thermoanaerobaculales bacterium
TATCGATCCCCCATCCGCTCCCAGGTTTCCACCACCTTGGAGCTCAGCCATGGCTGCACGGTCGCGTCGAAGCGCTTGAAGTGCTCGGAGGCGAGGTGGGCGTCGAAGGCCGCCCGGTCGGTGTAGACCTCGTAGAGAAAGACCCGCCTCAGATCCGAGGGGTCGAGGCTCACGTCGAACTGGCGGCAGCCCGCCTCGAGGGTGAGCGACCGGTGCGCCTGCTCGCCCATGGCGCGCATGAACTCCGCGGCGTGGGTCGGGTCGACGTCCAGCCGCACGGTGACGACGTACATCGGTGGTACCTCCTGCGTTAGTCGGAGTTCTCCATATCATTTTTCCGCGAGCTGCAAAAGCACCCTGCCCCTCGCCCCCCTTCTGGCAATCGCCGCAGGCCTGTGCTACATCCGGACCACATTTCTTCCGAAGGAGCTCTCCTCCATGACGACGGTGCCCGCGGGCCTCCGGATCGACTTCGACGCCATCACGCGCCTCTTTGACACGGCCGCGGCCGAGAGGCGGCGCTTTCTCTTCGAGCACGAGACCTACGTGCTGCTGAAGAACTCCGGGGCCGAGACTCCGCCGCGGACGGTGCTGCTCGCCAAGGGATCGCGGCCGTCGGACGAGGAGTTGGTCGCGCTGCCCGGCGACCGGGTCGTGCTCAAGGTGGTCTCCCCGACCATCGTGCACAAGACCGAGGTGAGCGGCGTGCGCATCGTCGCCAAGACGCCCGAGAAGATCCGCTCGGCCTGGCGCCGCATGATGGTCGAAGTCCCCGAGCGCTACGCGGACTGGATCGAGCGGCGCGTCGGTCACGCCCCTGCCGCCTACCACGGGCTGAGCGGCGACGCGCTGCGGGCGGCCATCGCCCGCGACATCCGCGGGGTCCTCGTGGCCCAGTACCTGCCGCCGGACTCCGAGGCGTTCGGCAACGAGCTGATCGTGGGCATCCGCCGCACCCGCGAGTTCGGCATGGTGATCAGCGCCGGGGTCGGCGGCACCGACACGGAGCTTTACGCCGAGCGCTTTCGCAAGGGGCAGGCGGTTGTGGCGGCCTCCACCGAGATGAGCGACGGGGAGAGCTTCTTCGAGCTCTTCCGCAGCACGCTCACCTACCGAAAGATCGCCGGCCTGACGCGCGGCCAGCAGCGCATCGTGACCGACGAGCAGCTGATCGAGTGCTTCGGCTCGTTCATCGCCATGGCCAACCGCTACTCGCCGTCCAACCCCACGGCGGACTACGTCATCGAGGAGCTCGAGATCAACCCCTTCGCCTTCCGCGAGTTCCTGATGGTGCCGCTGGACGGCATGTGCCGCTTCTCGCTGCCCGCGGAGACCGACCCGCCGCGGCCGATCGCCAAGATCGACCGTCTGCTGCACCCCGCCTCCATCGGCGTGGTGGGCGCCTCGGCCACGCGCATGAACTACGGCCGGATCATCCTGCGCAACATCCTCGCCAACGGCTTCGACCCCGGCCGGGTCACGCTCGTCAAACCGGGCATGGACGCGCTCGACGGCGTGCGCTGCGTGCCGGAGCTCGAGGCCCTCCCGGGCCGGGTGGACCTCCTGGTCCTCTCGGTCGACGCCTCCAAGGTCCCGGACATCGTGGAGCGGGTGATCGACCGCGGCCTCGCGCACGCGGTGCTGCTCATCCCGGGCGGGATCGGCGAAACCGAGGGCTCCCAGGACAAGGCGCTCGCACTCACCCGCCGGATCGCCGGCGCCCACCGGCAAGGCGACGGCGGCCCGGTCTTCCTGGGCAGCAACTCGCTCGGGGTCATCTCGCATCCCGGGCGCTACGACACCCTGTTCATCCCCGAAGAGAAGCTGCCCAAGCAGCGCGGGGATCGCCGGCGCACGGCCGCCTTCGTCAGCCAGAGCGGCGCCTTCATGATCACCCGACTGAGCAAGCGACCCTACCTCGATCCCGCCTATCTCGTCTCGGTCGGCAACCAGACCGACCTGACCCTCGGGGACCTGGTAGGCTACCTCAAGGACCGGCCCGAGCTGACGACGCTGGCCGTCTATGCGGAGGGCTTCAAGGACCTCGACGGTCTGGCCTTCGTCCGCGCCGTGCGCCAGGCCGTCGTCAACGGCAAGGATGTCGTGTTCTACAAGGCCGGGCGGACACCCGAGGGCAAGAGCGCCACCTCCGGGCACACGGCCTCGCTCGCCGGCGACTACATGGTCTGCGAGTCCTGCGTGCGCCAGGCGGGCGCCATGGTCGCCCAGACCTTCACCCAGTTCGACGGCCTCTTCCTGCTCTCGGAGCGCCTGCACGCCAAAAAAGTCCGCGGCAACCGCATCGCGGCGATCAGCTCGGCCGGCTACGAGGCCGTGGGCATGGCCGACCGCATCCAGTCCGACGACTACGCCATGCAGATGGCCGCGCTCGGCCCGGCCACGGTCGAGGCCATCCGCGAGGTGCTCCGGCGCAAGCGGCTCGACGCCCTCGTGAACGTCACCAACCCGCTGGACTTCAACCCCGGTGCAGACGACGACGTCCACGTCGAGGTGGCCGAAATCCTCTCGCAGGACCCCGGCGTGGACGCGATCGTCGTGGGCATCGTGCCCCTCGGCCCGACCACCCGCACCCTGCCCCCCCCGTCGCCCTTCGCCTTCACCGCACCGGAGAGCATGGTGCAGCGCCTGCCGTCACTCGTCGCCCGCAGCGCGAAGCCGATCATCGCGGTGGTCGACTCCGGCCGCCTTTTCGACCCGATCGTCGCGCACCTCGAGGCCGAGGCCGTGCCGGTGTTCCGCTCCTCCGACCTGGCGCTGGCCGCCCTCGGCCGGTACATCGCCGGCCGCCTGGCCGCCGAGCACCTGCGGCTGCGCGGCGGCCTGGAGGGGTAGCCCGTGAACGAACGCGCCCGCCGCGTCTACCGCCAGTTGTTCCACCCCCGCAGCATCGTCGTGGTCGGCGCGAGCAACGACCCGCGCAAGCCCGGCGGACGGCTGGTGCAGAACCTTAAGCGCAACGCCTACGCGGGCCGGCTCTGGGCGGTGAACCCCCGCGGCACGGTGCTGGACCTCGAAACCGTGGCCTCCGTCGCGGACCTGCCCGAAGCGCCGGAGCTCGCGCTGATCGTCATCCCGGCCCCCGGAGTGCGGCCGGCGCTCTCCGATCTGGCGGCGCGCGGCGCCGGCTGCGCCATCGTCATGACCGCCGGGTTCGGCGAGAAGGACACCGCCGGGCGCGAGGAAGAGCAGCGCCTGCGCGCGATCGCAGAGGCGGCCGGCATGGCCGTGATCGGTCCGAACTGCTCGGGCTTCCTGACCCCCACCTATGCCGGCAAGTTCGCCGGCATCCTCACCCGGCCGCGGCCGGGCGCGATCGACCTCGTCACCGGCTCCGGCGCGCTCATGGACTTCGTGGTCGAGCAGGCTGCGACGCGCGGGGTCGCGTTCAGCAACACCGTGAACGTAGGCAACTCGATGCAGATGGGAATCGAGGACATCCTCGAGCTGCTCGACGAGAACTTCGGGCCGGACAGCGCGCGCATCCAGATGCTCTACGTCGAGCGGCTGGACAAACCGGGCAAGCTGCTGCGCCACGCCCGCAGCCTGACGCGCAAGGGCTGCACGCTCGTCGCGATCAAGTCCGGCGTCACCGGCGCGGGGGCGCGGGCCGCGGCGAGCCACACCGGCGCCATGGCCACCCCGGACACGGCGGTCGAGGCCCTCTTCCGCAAGGCCGGCATCATTCGCGTCGGCAGCCGCGAGGAGATGCTCGACGTCGGCTGCGCGCTGCTCGCCGCACGCGGCCCGCTCGCCGGCCGCCGCGCCTGCATCGTCAGCAGCGCGGGCGGCCCCGGCGTGCTGCTCGCCGACGAGCT